>JAEWJV010000278.1 GCA_023386395.1 Bacteroidota bacterium | reverse complement strand
CCGGCCGTGCCACACAGGGCGTTAAATTAATACGATTGGACGAAGGAGATGAAATAGCCGCCATCACTAAACTGGATGAAAAGGAAGAAGAACCTGAAATTAATGATGCAGCAGATGATGATATTATTATCGCTGAAGCAGGAAGCAATATTGTAGAAAACAATAATAATGAAGAAGATGAAAATAAGGAGGGCAGCGATAATAATTCAGAGAATGATAAGGATGAAAATGCAACCGTTTAAAAATTGATTAACAGATAACAATTATAAATTTGGTTAACCATACAATTTAAATAAAGTTTAAATAAAGAATGATGAAAAAAATAATTCTATTGATTGCATTTTCATTTTCACTCAGTTACCTTATGGCGCAGGATGGCGATGTTATAGCATTATATGTACAACAAAAAAAGTTTGATAAGGCTAAGGAGGAGGTTGATAAAATGGTGAATAATCCTAAGCTTAAAGAAAAGGATAAGCCAACAGCCTTACTGTGGAAAATGTATGTGTATGGACAGATGTATGGCGATTCAGCCATGGGCCCGCAAAATCCGAATGCAGACGTTGAAGCGCTGGATGCTTTTAGTCAATATCAGCAAATAGATCCTTCTTTAAAACAAATGAAAGAAGGCAATTTTTCCAATGGATTAAGCAGTATTTATAATGGGTATATTGTAAGAGGTAATGAATATTGGAAAAACAAAACCTGGGATAGCGCTTTTAAATATTTTTCAAAAGCTGAAAGGCTGGGACAGGTAATGATAGATAATAAAATGACCCAGTCTACTTCCACAATAGATACTACAATGGTTTTGTTTACCGGTGTTGCGGCCCAGAATTCCAAGCAAATTGATTCCGCAGCCAAATATTATGCAAGGCTTGCCGATTTAAAAATTACCGGCGAGGATTATGAAAGCATTTACCAGTTTTTAATCCAGTACTACATGGATAAAAAAGATGATGCTTCTTTCAAAAAATATCTTGCACTTGCAAAAGAGCTGTATCCAAATAATAATGCAACATGGTCTCAATATGAAATGAGCAACATGACTGCCAATTCAAGCTTATCGGAACTTTTGCAGAAATACGAACAGGAAGCCGCTGCGGGCAGCATGGACGAACAAAAGATTGTGGGCTATGCTGAAGCCTTTGCCACTAACGATTCAGCACAGCTAAAAGGTCTCGACAGCGCTCAGAAAGTGCAGATGAAACTTGCCGCAGCACGGGCTTATGGTAAAGCATTTGATGCAACCAATGGTGCCAATGGATTATATGCCTTTGGTGCAGGATACTATTATCATTATGCTTTTGAAACTTTAGACGATCGCTATCACAGCTATACAGGCGAATCTGCCCCCTTAAAAGCTAAACGCGATGAAGTGGCAAAAGAAGAAGGTGTTTATGCTGATTCTTCAGCGCAATGGCTTGAAAAGGCATTTACTATTCTCAGCGCGAAGCAGGACAGGGAGAGGCTTGAAACCGCCAATTTAAACCATACCGTAAACTACCTTGCCCAGATATACCTCTGGAAAAGGGACAGGACTAAGTTTGATGGCAATTCTGCCGACTATGATAAATACGATGCATTGTATAAAAAATACGATGAACTGTTCAATACATTCAAGTAGGTTTTAAATTATTGGAAACAAAAAGAGCTGGTTCAAAATTAACCAGCTCTTTTTATTTGTCTCCGTCAGAATTGCAGAGTTAAGCTTCCTCAAAATTATCTTCAAAATATTTCCGGGCCACGTACCATTTATCTTCATGGTTTTTAGGGTTACGGGCAATCATGCCCATATCTGTTTCGGGATTATCTTCCTTGCTTACCGAAACACCCTTAAGATCTTCGCCCTCTATATATGGCCGCATCTCCGATAACCCTTTTCGTTTATACTGTTTCCATTTTTCCATACTGTTTATTTTATGATTAAAAGTAAATAATGACAAAGAAAAATAAATATTGAACCCTACTTCACGGGATCTATTGTATCTTTTGATGATTCATTAATGAATCAAATCTCTTATTTACATTCTGTATTTTTTTTAATAACTCTTCTTGTTCTTGGTGTTTTGATTGTTTATCCACGTTCGATAATATTAATCCTACTATTAAAGATAAAATAGCTGAAAAAATTGCAACAAGAATGCCATAGAAAATAGGATGACTTTCATGCCATCTTTGTTTTTCAGTTTTTAATAGTTCTAAATATTGTTTGCCTTTTGGACAAAGAGTTATACCATAATCATCTATTGGAGTAGGATAACCATTACTATCTTGTTTATAATGTATCTCATAATCAATCATTCCTTCGTTTCTAAAATATCTGTTTAAGGTTTCAAAATCATTAAGCTGCATGCCTGAATCGAGCAGAGTTTTTTGCAACAACTTAAAGGTGGCAGTTAGATCATTTTTTTCAAACGATTTTAAACATTCTAAAAAATCCATCTCCATCTTTCGTTGTATTGTCATTGATTTAAATATTAAAGTTTTTTATTTGAATAGTTTTTGCATTATTCAACTTAACATAATATTAATTATAGGATAAAATCTATTTTATCATTTCTGATGTTAAAGCTTTGAGGTTGCTTTAATAAACCGCCAAAAGATGGCGCTGACAGGCCTTCATCAATAATCAAATCCTTATTAGTTATAATCCTGATTTCATCAAACAGCTTTTCATCAATAAACGATTGTAATAATTTTGCGCCGCCTTCAACCAGGATGCTTTGGAGATTTAGTTGATAACAGGCATTGGCAATTTGCTGAACCAGGCTTTTGTTTTTTTCAATTTTAAAATAATAAACATGGTTTGTAAGGTTTCCGCTATTGTCAGGCTCATGGGTTTGCTTTTCATAATTGAATATAATTACCGGCGATTTATTATTGAATATTTTTAAAGAAGATGGCAGCCTGAGATTCTTATCGATGACCAATCTTACCGGATTTCTCCCCGTCCATAAACGGTTTGTAAGCAATGGATCATCAACCGCTGCTGTATGGGTTCCCACCAATATGGACGCTTCTTCAAAACGCCATTTATGAACAAGCTTGTTTGTTATACTATTGCTGATTATTAGCCGTTTGTTGTCGTTTGTTGCTATTTTTTTATTAGCTGTCTGCGCCCATTTTAAAATGATATATGACCGTTGTTTGGTGTGAAATGTAAAGAAACGCTTGTTCAGGTTTTTACATGCATCCTGCAATACGCCGGTTATAACTTCAATTCCGGAAGCCTTTAATTTTTCAATTCCCTTGCCGTCAACTTCTTTAAAAGGATCACGGGAACCTATTACCACTTTTGGAATTTTTTGCCTGATGATAAGATCGCTGCATGGTGGTGTTTTGCCAAAATGCGCACAGGGTTCGAGTGAAACATACAGCGTGGATTTTTCAATAAATTGCCGGTCTGCTGTTTGTACCGAAGCTATACAGTTTACCTCAGCGTGTGCTTCACCATATTTTTGATGATACCCCTCGCCTATTATCCTATCTTCATAAACCAACACAGCGCCAACCATGGGGTTTGGGGCAACATTGCCCGCTCCGAGCTTTGCCAGTTGAATGCAGCGCTGCATATATAATTCATCCGCGGTCATTTTCAAAAATAATTAATAGCATTGCATTATGACAATTTCTGAAGCAGGTAAAATTTTACGATCAGCATTAAATACAATATATGATCAGCGGGAAGCATCCAATATTTCAAACCTGCTTTTGGAAAAACTTACCGGTTTTTCAAGGCCTGAACGAATGATTCATAAAGATAATGTACTTACAGAGATCCAGTCAACTTATCTTGAAAAAAATATTGATAAATTACTGCAACACTCCCCAATTCAGTATATTATAAATGAATCATGGTTCGCTGGTATACCCTTTTATGTGGATGAGAATGTTTTAATCCCACGTCCTGAAACAGAGGAATTGGTGGAATTAATCCTGGAAAATTCTCATAATTCCAGCCTAAAAGCCCCTTCCATTTTAGATATTGGAACTGGCAGCGGATGTATTGCCATTTCAATTGAAAAAAAATTACCGGAATCCGATGTTTATGCATTGGATATCAGTAAAAAAGCTTTGGAAATAGCAACAAAAAATGCTGTATCCAATAATGCACTTGTACATTTTTTGGAAGCTGATATCCTTGATTTCCATCCGGCGGCCACTTTTCCCAAATTTGACATAATTGTAAGCAACCCGCCCTATATTACCCAAAGTGAATCTTTGATAATGCAACCGAATGTTTTGCAATATGAGCCACACAAAGCTCTGTTTGTGCCAGATGATGATCCGCTGCTCTTTTATAAAGCTATTGCCGTCTTTGCGCTGCAGCATCTCAAACGTCCCGGGCGGTTGTACTTTGAAATAAATGAATTAATGAGTGAACAGGTAGCGGCATTATTACGTTCGAAAGGCTTTACTACAGTTGAGATTAAAAAAGATATGCAGCAAAAAAACCGCATGGTATCTGCTTTTTTAGCGTAAAACAAGACATTATTTATGTGGCTTAAACTAAATTTGCAATTATGATTACCGGTATAAACAATTCAGCGCAGGTTAAAGAAGACGTTGAAACAGAATTGTTAGATACGCTTGCGGCATCCTATAACCTCATTGTATGGAATGACGAGGTAAATACGTTTGACTGGGTAATTGAAACCCTTGTGGAAGTTTGCGGCCACACGGCAGAGCAGGCCGAACAATGCGCTTTCATTATTCATTTCCAGGGAAAATATGCCGTTAAACAGGGTGACTATGAAACCCTTAATCCTATGCGTGAAGCGATCATAAACCGGGGTATAAATGCAACCATTGAAGAAATGGTTGAACATTAGTTTTGCTTTTATCCAAAAAAGAATTTATTTACCACCTGTCTGCTGTAATCTGAATTTTATCACCAGAGCATTTCTTTATGTACCTGACCGTACTGGACAATAAATTATGGTTTCCGCCTGCAACTGCTGCTACAGAAGATGGCCTGCTCGCCATGGGCGGCGATCTTAACGAAGATCGATTGCTGCTCGCTTACAGGCAAGGGATCTTCCCCTGGTTTGAAGGCAACCTGCCGCTTTGGTGGTGCCCCGATCCACGCTTTGTTTTATTTCCGGGTAATCTTAAAATAAGTAAAAGCATGCAGCAGGTTTTACGCAGTAACAGTTTTCAGTTTAAAACAAATACGGCGTTTGAAGAAGTTATCAGCAATTGCAAAAAAGTAAAACGTGATCACGAGGGCACATGGATAACGAATGAAGTGGAACAAGCTTATATAAACCTGCATACAAAAGGATATGCCCATAGTGCGGAGGCCTGGCAGGGCAATAAACTTGTTGGTGGTTTATATGGCATAAAAATGGGAAAGGTTTTCTTTGGTGAAAGCATGTTCAGCCGTGTTTCCAATGCCAGCAAATTTGCTTTTATAAATTACGTAAAGCAATTGGCGCAGGAAGGTGTTGTTTTAATAGATTGCCAGGTTTATACAAAACATTTGGAAAGCCTGGGCGCTGAAATGATAAGCCGTAATGAATTTTTAAATCTGCTTCAACAGATTGCTTAACTTGAAAATGATTATACAATTTAATTATTAACCGCCTTATAACGAGTGAACGATATTTATAAGCTGTCTCTTATAATTTGCATGCTGCTTGTTTGTTTTTATGCCGGTGCCCAGGATAAGGATACTATTCAAACCACCTCAAAAAACAATGTATTCAGCCATGCACTGAAGCTTATAAAAAGAAAGCATAAAGATACAAGCTCCATCACCAGGCTTAACCGGCAGGAATTGCTTACCACTAAAAGTGAAGCCGCTTTTAAACAATATGAAGGCAAAATCATCCGGAACATTATCATTAACCGTTTTAAGTTTGAAAAAACATTTGCAGACACCTCAAAATCAATTGACTATTTCGGAACAAGGCTCTTAAACAGCCTGCATAATAATACCAAGGAATGGGCAATACGAGATAACCTTTTCTTTAAACAAAATACCCCTGTTGCTGCTTACCTCCTTGCCGATAATGAACGGTTTTTACGTACACTCGACTATATGCAGGACGCACGCATCATTATTCAGCCTAAAACCGGTTCGCCCGATTCTGTGGATGTTTATGTAATTACCAAAGACCTTTTTAGTATTAACGGCGTACTTAACAGGGCCAGCACCGGCAGGTTCAAGGCAACTGCAGAAGATGTAAACCTTTTTGGGGCAGCCCAGAGTGTTCGGCTCACTTTTCTTGCGGAAAAAGAAAGAGAACCCACTGCAGGCATTGGTTTATCTTATACAAAATTTAATATAGCGCATAGCTTTATTGATGCATCCGTTGGGTATTCAACCATCAACCAGGATTTGTTTACCCGCACCACTGACGAGCAGGCTACTTATTTTTCACTCCAGCGAAACCTTGTTTCACAATACAAGCATTTTGCCGGCGGCTTAACTGTCGGTGATTTTAAAACCTTTAATAATTACAATAAGCAGCCTTTTGATTTTTACGATTATCATTACCGGCTTTTTGATGCGTGGATCGGTTATAATCTTGGCATAAAAAAATATGCAATCAACCATAAGCGTCTTGACAGGCATTTTGTAAGCATCCGATACATGAATACCAATTTTATAAAAACGCCGCAGCAGGCGGTTGATAAACTCATATTC
>JAEWJV010000164.1 GCA_023386395.1 Bacteroidota bacterium | reverse complement strand
GGCTTCAGTTGCTTCATGCAGTAAAGATGCATTGAGAACTTCCGACAGCCTGCAACAATTAGATGCTGTGGAAGATGTTAATGATGCTTATCTCCTGTCATCTGTAATTAAGCAAACTGCTCTCTTTTACCAAAATATGGGCTATGAGGCCAGCAGACTCCCCGGGGCTGTTCAGTACATTGAAAGAAATTACCAGGGCAGCGACAACTACTACTCCGGCTTTAAACAGCCATTAGATGATATGTATTCCGCTATGGAAATCCTGAAGCTGGTTGACGGGGCCATAGGGCTGGCAGACAAACGGGGATCTATGGTGCATAAAGGGATTTTTACCACATTCAGGGTGCTGCTGTTTTCTTTTATGACTGACTATTATGGCGACGTTTACTACTCACAGGCACTTAAAGCACGGGAAGGGATTTTGTATCCAAAATATGATAAACAGGCAGATATTTATACAGGCCTGCTCAAAGAACTTGATGATGCCAATACAATGATAGCGAATGGCACAGAGGCGATCTCCTCCACTTATGACCTTGTATTTAAAGGAAATAAATTACAGTGGCAGAAGTTTGCCAATTCACTTAAGATCCGTTTATTAATGCGGGCCTCCAATAAAATACCCGATGCCGGGGAACAAATTGCAGCTATCATAAAAAATACTTCCGCCACACCTGTTTTTACTGCCGCAGATGATAATGTATCTATTTCCTATATCGGCTCCACTGCGGAAAACTCCTGGCAGGGAGGCACTTTAAATGATAATGGCGGTACTGAATTTGACAGGAGAAGGCCTTGCAAAACACTTGTAGATAAATTAACGGAATTAAACGACCCCCGGTTAAAAGTTTGGATTGCGCCTGTTGAAAATCCATGGACAAGTAATCCTGCACAAAACGGCGTTACGGTTACTACAACCGATCCCAATGGTTTTACCTATACTTCCACCTGGGAGCTTATAGATCGTTCCAATCCTGAAATGGCGCAATACTTAACACCCGATATTTTGCTGGATTCCAACAAACTATATGTGGGTTTTGTTGCCGGTATGCCGGGAGACTGGAAAAATGGCAACGCCCACTGGAACACTGCTCTCGGCGGCGCGTATGGTAATTTTAAAGTATCTAAATTCTCTCAGTTGTTCAAGCAAAACAGCCATGCTTTGCTGAAGGCTATGATAATGAACAGCGATGAGTTGCAGTTTATTCTGGCAGAAGCGGCTGCTAAAGGCATGATAACAGGAAGTGCAGACACTTATTATCGCAACGGGATTCGCTTTTCTATGCAGCGGTGGGGAATACCAGAAGCGGATATAAATACTTACCTGGCCCAGCCAAGTATTGCTTTACCGGCAGACCAGGCTGGCAAACTCGCCAAAATTGCCGACCAGAAATGGCTTGGATTATTTTTTGTATCTGCGGAAACTTATCTTGATATCAGGCGAACCAAATTGCCTGATATATTTAAAAACGGCTATTTAAGCGGTTACGAGTTTCCTTTGCGTTACCGTTATCCTGCAAATGAATTAGGGCAAAACATGGATGCATATAATGAAGGAGTTGCCGGTTTATCACCCCAGGTTGACGATCAGTATTCAAAAATGTGGTTGCTGCAATAGTATTATTAACAAGCAATGCGAATTGTTTTTTAACGCAATCCGCATTGCTTATTCTATAATCATTATGCTAAAAATATATTAGTAGAGCCGCTGCCTCCGGTAGCGCTGTAAGCTTCTTTTTGGCTGCTTTATTCAAAGCTGCGGGGAATTTAAAAAGATAAGCAGCCTCTCATTATTCAGTTGGTGTTCAGCAGACAAGCTTTAATCATATTAAACAGCCTCTTTCGCAGCACTTTATAATTCTCAATTAAAAAGCGCCACCGCTTGGTATTACCTGAAATAATCAACCAGGTTTAAAGCTGAAGGCAAGGCATTAAGTCCTAAACGCCCGGCATTAAAAAATTAAACTAAATCAGTAATGATGTATCGAAAAAATCAACATGTTATTTTTCTTTTCATTCCTTTTATTCTAACATCATTTTTATCAAAAAGCCAGGCTACGCAATACGCAGATAATGCTTTTTTGCAAGACTATAGCATCAAATTCCTGAATACAGATAACGATGCAAAATTGCTGAAAGTTGTTTCGGATAGAAACGGTTACATCCAGGTACTATCGTCAAAAGGATTGCTGCGTACCCGTTCGGGCCAATTACTTTTTCCCGGAAACCTTGTTATTGATGAACAGGACAAACAAACTTCTGATAAGAAAATCGCAGGCATCGGAACTTACCAAAACCAGTTGGTTTATATCGATACACAGGCCGTATTAAGCAATGCCCGGGCAGGCAAATTATTTTCGAAGCATACCATGCCCGGCGCTAAAATTTTTGCCGGCGGTAAAGATTTTACTTTTCTTATTTCGGATGGTAAAAACCTGGCGCTACTGAAAGATTCTAAATATTTATGGGCAGGTAATCTTTCAGGCGAAGCGATAAAAGACATCAAGTTTGACACAGCAAATAACACCTTCTGGATTTTGGGCAATGAATCAATCAGCAATTTTTCTCCCGCAAATAAAACGTTGACGAAAGTAGTCAGCGGAAATAATTTAACCTGTATTGAACCCGCCAATGAAAAACTGTTCGTAGGAACAACAGGCGGTTATTTTGAAATTGATGCCAAAACCAAAAAGCAAACCGGCAGTATTCATACAAAAATGCCCTGGCCTGATTTGACCACCATCAGCAATATTGATGGTACGCTCTGGTTTGGCTCAACATGGGGCGCCATGCAATTGCGCAAAGATGGAAAGTTCAATTATTACGCATCCAAACGTTGGCTGCCTTCTGATACTGTGATCAGCATTGCAAAAGGCCCTGACAATTCAGTACTTGTGTTAACTACTAAAGGATTGGGTCAAATTTATTTTAAAGAAATGTCTTTGTATGATAAAGCAATGTTTTATGAAAAACAGGTTCGCAACAGGCATATCCGGCTTGGTTTCAATGCCACCGTTTCAAATATGAAGGATGGCGATGTTACCACCGGGAGCATGGAAGATTCGGACAATGATGGTTTATGGACTTCCATGTACCTGGCCGGCGAAACATTTCGCTATGCCGTAACCCAATCGCCAGAGGCATTGCAAAATGTACGGGAATCGCTGGATGCAATGGAACGTTTATATACTATTAAGCCTGTTCCTGGATTTCCATCACGATCATTCGAATGGCGTGGCTATAAATAGAATGATGCGGCATGGCGCCGTGCCGATGATCCCGAGTGGGACTGGAAATCAACCACCAGCAGCGATGAAGCTATCGGGCACATTTTCGCCTTCGGGGCAATTGCCGAATTGGTTCAGGTTCCTGACATCCGCAATAAAGCGGTTATGTTAATTGATACGCTGATGTCAACTATTGTCAAAAATGATTTTTATATGATAGACTGGGACGGCAAACCAACCCGGTGGGGCAAATGGCATCCTGATTATGTAAATGCCCGCCCGGAAAATGTAGGCGACCGCAAGATCAATTCATCCAACATTATTGCCATGTTGCAAACAGCTTATTATTTCACTAAAAAAGAGAAATACAGGAAAGCCGCTTTTTACCTGCTGAACGAAAAAGGATATTTGAAAAACCTGATGCGGCCAATGGAAGAAATTGGCTATGCGCCGGATAATGCCGATGAATTAAGCAAGGAGTTATCTGATGGCTGGAACCATTCTGATGACGAAATGTATTACTGTGGATACTGGGGATTGTATCGCTATGCGCTAAATGACACGCTGAAAGCCGATTTCAAAAAAGCTATCATTGATCACTGGCAGAGTGAACGCCCGGAGAAAGAAGGCTTGTGGAATATCATGACAGCATTAACCGGAACAAAAGATTTTGATTTGAACGAAGCTATCTGGTATCTGCAGAATTATCCCCTCGATTTAGTAAACTGGACGGTAAAAAACAGCCAGCGAAAAGATATCGAACGCATTGCACCCAATTTCAGGAAGCAAACAACTACGGAAGTTTTGCCACCGGACGAGCTTGGCATCAGCCGTCATAATTCCAATAGGTTTGACCTTGACGATGGCGATGGAGGCAGGTCTGAATATAGCGCAGGCGATATCTGGCTGCTACCTTACTGGATAGGCCGATACCTTGGAGTGATCAGTGCACCGGTAAAATAGAGGGAACGTGTATTCATTCACAACTGACCACTCAACTGAACGACATAGTTTGCTCACATAACACTGGGTAAATCATTAAAAAATAATATCAATTGGCAAGTAAATTTTCAAAGCTTTTAAACATTCTGATTCTGTTTGTTGTAACAACGTTCAGTTCATGTGCCGATAAAAGTACCGGGGAACAAACAATAAAGGATGTGATGAATGAAACAGTTACCAAACTCTACAAAACCATGACTGAAAAGCAATTGGATTCACTGACCAATGGCCAGGTTATGGCTTTGTTTAATGACAATGAAAAAGAGGTGTTGGCAACCAGGCACTGGATGTTCGATGTGAATGTGCCGGTTGTAGTGTCTGTTATGAGAAGCACGGAACAAAAAACGGTGCCCTTTTGGTTGGTTCCTGCCGGGTTTGTAAAGACCAGCAAAACCATGAAAAATGAAGAGGTTACGTACGAGGTGTGGCAGAAAAATTTTGATAAAGGTCATGTAGGATTAGGCGTAAATGGTTTCGAAGATTATATGCTGCATTATTT
>JAEWJV010000275.1 GCA_023386395.1 Bacteroidota bacterium | reverse complement strand
CCACTGGCTCATGCTGTAGCGAATGCCTTCGGCATTATCCCTTCCGCTCCTTCTTATCTGCACAGGCACCTGGCAGTTAAAAGAAATCTCAAAGCTGTTTTTTGAATGAGGAAGCAAAGGCGTTTTTAACTGCACCTCCAGGATGGTTTCATGATAGATGAGCTTTTGCGCCACGCCGTTCAGCTTTACATATTCCGTGCTGTCGAAGCCAATTTCATCAGGCTGAAGTTTTTGAATGCGGTCGCGTACACGATCATCCCAGTCATACACAGGGTTACCGTTGCGGTCGGTGCCCAGTTCAATTTTACCCAGTTCACGGCTGCGCACATCCATCATGCTGTTTGGCTGAAAAGCATTCCAGTATAAATGAAAGAAAACGCGGTGCAGGGTGTCAGGCGAATTATTCCAGTAATCAATTTTTTCAATGCCGGAAAGCCTGTTGGTTTCCACATTCATTTTAATGTCGATGTTATAAGCAATGCGTTGCTGCCAGCGGTCTGGCTGAGCATTGGCAGAAAGGCAGAAAACAATCAGTAGAAACGATAAGGTGGTTGCAATTTTATTCATGCTGTAAAAAGTTATAAATACAAAAATGCCCGGCATTGCAATATCAGGTACAATTTACCAGGCACAAAAATTTTTTTATAAAGTGATCGACTCTTTCAACAACTTGCCATTTACATCAAAATACAAATTCTTCTTTTGAATACCGGATTTTTGAACGTTGATGCGGTACCGTAGCGGCTTGCCCAATTCCTGCACTTCAAATACAGCTTTCTTTTCGCGGTCTGCGTATTTGCTTTTTGAAAAACCGTCTTTTACTTCGCCGGGCAACTGGTTGAATTCCAGTTCGCGCTCGCTGCCCTGCCAGTCTCCTTTTGAAGAAAAGCTTGCCGTAATAATACACTTGTTCAGTTTAAAATGCGCCACATAATTATGCAGCTTATCGTGCCATTCAACATGCGTGGCATGTGGGTAACGCGTAGCAAATGCATCTGTAACCGCAGCCGGAATTTTGCCAAGCTGGGCTTTAGCCAAAAAGGTTATTGAAAAAAATAATAAAAAGAAAAATGTTCGTTTCATAATCAAAGCACACCCTGCACGACAATTACAATTTCGCCCTTTACATTTTTGTTGGAGTAATGGGTACAAACTTCGGATAAAGTTCCATGATAATTCTCTTCAAACATCTTTGTTAACTCTCTGCTAACACTGCATTTTCGTTCTGCGCCAAAATAGTTAATGAAATCATTCAGGGTTTTAACAAGCCTAACAGGGCTTTCATAAAAAACCATTGTTCTTTCTTCTGTTGCAAGCTGCGTAAGCAACGTATGTCTTCCTTTTTTAAGCGGAAGAAAGCCTTCAAATGTAAAGCGGTTTATGGGCAGGCCGCTGTTTACCAGTGCGGGTACGAAAGCGGTTGCGCCGGGCAGGCACTCAACTTTAATATTATTTTTTAAACATGCACGCACCAGTAAAAATGCGGGGTCTGAAATGCCGGGCGTGCCTGCATCGGTAATTACGGCCATTGTTTTACCTGCCTGTAATTGTTCAATTAAATGCTGCAGTATTTTATGTTCATTATGCTGGTGATAAGGAGATAAAGGTTTCTGGATTTGATAATGCTGCAGCAGTTTGGAAGAAGTGCGCGTGTCTTCACATAAGATAACATCCACAGCATTCAGCACTTCTATAGCACGGAATGTTATATCTTTTAAATTACCGAGCGGTGTGGGAACGAGGTAAAGCATATCAGTTGATCAGTTGAAATGTTAATCAGTTGAAATGTTGATAAACGAATCAACTTTTCAACCATTCAACTTAATTCACCATCTCTATCTCATAAAACTCCATTACAGGATTGGCGAGGAGCTTTTTGCAGGCTTCGTCTGCAGCAGCCTTGGCTGCCTCTTCAGAGTCAGCATCAATTTGTAAAGTAATGTGCTTGCCGATGCGCACATCATTAATACCGTTTAAACCTAAATTCTTTAAACCTGCCTGCACGGCTTTTCCCTGTGGATCGAGCAGGTCTTTCAATAACATAACTTTTATCTGAACATTATAAGTCATAATAAATATTGAGTTTGTATTGATCAGATGCTTTATAGCATCAGGCCAATATTCTATTGTTGATGCAACAAAGATAAAATAACATATACCAAAAAACTTAAAGGCACGGCCAGCCATTGAATAAAAAAGGCTGAAATAATTGCCACTGCTGCAATTATTATAAAAGGCATTAGCTTTTGCACGGTTACACCTTTAAACTTTAATGCGAGCATTGGTTTTGTTGAAACCATTAACCAGGAAAGGATAACTATTAAAGCATACCAAAACCACGGGTTGATTAAAATTTGTGTAACGATGGCATAATCATTCGTCCAGTAGATTAAAGGGAAAGCAGCTATAACCAACCCGTTTGCAGGAATGGGCACGCCTTTGAAATAAATAGTTTGCGCCGTATCAATATTGAACCTTGCCAGCCGGTAAGCGCCTGCACAGGCCACAATAAAAGCAGGCATTAAAAATAAAGTATTTGCATCCAGGCCGTCTTCATGCTGCGCAAAACTTAAGCGCAAAAACTGGTATATAATTAAGGACGGCGCCACGCCAAAACTTACCACATCGGCCAGGGAATCTAACTGAACACCAATGGGCGAAGTTGCTTTCATCCATCTTGCCACAAAGCCATCAAAGAAATCAACAACAGCCGCCAGCCCAATGAATAAAGATGCCATAAACATTTGCTGGGGAATGCTCACGTATTGCGTGCCGAGTGCAGTAACGTCGGGCGTTAAGGTCAACTCATCTGCATTATATAAAGGCACCAGCCCCGGCTGAAGAATGTAAACAATAGCAATACAGCCAAAGAAGAGATTGAGTAGTGTGATGATGTTTGGAATTTGTTTCATGGAGATTGTTTACCGATAACCGTTAATTGTTGTCGACTCACGAAGCGATTTTATCAGCGCCTGGATCATGGCAACAAGCTTTTAATATTTCTGATATTTATCTTCAAAAATACTTGGTTAATATATTTTCTTTTAATGGAAAGATACAGGCGTGCAACCACTTCCAAAGCAGATCGGTTTGCAATAACAGAAATCTTCTAAACTCAACCTTCGATTGAAGCGTTGAACCTTCTGCAATATTTAACACAACAGAATCAGCAGCACGTTTCACTTGTGATGAAAGTATGAATTCATCTTTTGGAAAATCTTTAACCATATCAGATATTGCACCGCTTAATGCTAAAGCCGGTTGCCATATTTTAAGTTTTTCAAAATTGAAAGCCATCGGTCAACGGTTATCTGTTTACGGTTAACGTTTCATCAACCGCTCAATCTCTTCCGCCTCAATTGGAATATTTTTCATTAGGTCAATATTCCCATGCTTTGTAAGCCAAACATTATTCTCAATACGTATGCCCATGTACTCATCTTCAATATAAATGCCCGGTTCAACCGTAAGCACGGCGCCTTCTTTCAATGGTTCATTAAATGGGCCAGGGTCATGCACATCCAATCCAAGATGGTGCGAAATGCCATGATATAAATACTTCCGGTAGGCGCGGTTCTCCTTGTCTTCATTCTTCACGTCTGCTTTGGTGAGCAACCCGGTCTTTATAAAAACCTTTGTTGCCTCCTCTCCCACTTTCTCATGATAATCCGCCAGTACAACACCCGGTTTCAATAAACTCTTTGCGTATTTATGTAAATGCAAACAGGCGTTGTAAACCTGTTTCTGTCGTTTTGTAAACACGCCGTTGGCAGGCACAGTGCGGGTGAGATCGGCAGCATAACCGGCATAATTGGCGCCAAAATCCATCAGTATCAATTCGCCGTCTTTTACTTCTTCATTATTAAAAACATAATGCAATGT
>JAEWJV010000257.1 GCA_023386395.1 Bacteroidota bacterium | reverse complement strand
GATTGTGAGCGATCATTGTATGTATGTTGAAAAATATCCTGAAGGTATTGTTCAGGAATGGAAGCGAAAAACCGATCCCATATTCGATATAGTTGAATTATTGAGCGACGAAAAAGTGAAGGAATGGACCAATGCTTATTACAGCAATGAAGATGCGTATTATGAAGAGGATGATGAATAAGCCCATCCCAACCCTTCCCAAAGGAAAGGGGTTTTAACCGCTGAATTTTTGAAGTTGCTTATTTTTCAGGAATCTGATCTAAGTCTCTCGCCTTTAGAGAGGATTTAGGGAGAGGCCTTACTTGCTCACCATCTTCACAAAAGGGATCAGCATTTCTTCCATGCTTATACCGCCATGCTGAAAAGTGTTGCGGTAATAATTCACATAATAATTGTAGTTATTCGGATAACATAAATAAGCATTCTCCCTTGCAAAAATGTAAGATGAATTTACATTAGGCACCGGCAGGCCCACCTGGCGCGGATCGCGGAAAGCCAGTACATCTTTCGCTTCGTAATTTAAATTACGGCCGTGTTTGTAACGAAGGTTGGCCGTGGTTTGTTTATCGCCAATAACCTTGCAGGGTGTGTTTACCCGCACGCTGCCATGATCGGTAGCAAGAATTAAATTAATGTTTTTATCCGCTACCTTCTTTAAAGCCTGGTGAAGGGGGCTGTGTTCAAACCAGCTCTTCGTAATACTGCGGTAACTGGTTTCATCGCCGGCCAGTTCTTTCAGCACTTCCATTTCCGTTCTTGCATGGCTAAGCATATCTACAAAGTTGTAAACGATAATATTCAGGTCATTATTCAGCAGGTTATGAATATTGCTTACCAGTTGCTGGCCATCGTTGTGATGAAGCACCTTGGTATAACTGAATTTTAAATCATCCTTTTTTAACCGCTTTAACTGCGCTTTAAAAAATTCTTCTTCACATAGATTTTTGCTGCCTTCTTCATCATCGTTTTTCCATTGAGCCGGAAAATTCTTTTCAATATCGAGCGGCAGCAATCCTGAGAAAATTGCGTTGCGGCTATATTGAGTGGCTGTTGGCAAAATGCTGTAAAACGTATCTTCTTCCACAATGCGAAAACTCTCCATGAAAATAGGCTGTATAGCTTTCCACTGGTCTAAGCGAAGATTATCAATCAATATAAAAAAAGTTGTTTCGCCTTTTTTTACCTGTGGCAGAATTTTTTGTTTGAATAAAGTATGGCTCATAACGGGGGCATCATCACCTTTGGCATTAATCCAGTTAGCATAGTTTTTACTGATGAATTTAAAAAACTCCGTATTGGCTTCCTGTTTTTGTGTTTGAAACACCTCCTGCATTTCGGGGCTGTTGCTTTTTTCCATTTCCAGTTCCCAATACACGAGCTTCTTATAAACATCCATCCACTCATTATAATCCGGGTTACTGTTCAGCACCATGAATAAATTACGAAACTGCTGCTGGTAAGCTGACGTTGTTTTTTCTGCAACCAGCCTTTTATTATCAATAATTTTTTTCAGGCAAAGCAAAACCTGGTTAGGGTTTACGGGCTTGATGAGATAATCCGTTATCTGGCTGCCAATGGCCTCTTCCATTAAATTCTCGGTTTCATTCTTGGTTATCATAACCACCGGGATGTTTTTCACCTCTTTTATTTTCTGCAAAGTTTCCAGGCCGGTTATGCCAGGCATAGTTTCATCAAGCAAAACAACATCCAGCGCATTATCTTTTACAAAATCAACCGCATCAAAACCATTGGTTCTTGTGTGCACTTCATAACCTTTATTCTCTAAAAATAATTTTTGCGATTGAAGGTTTTCTATTTCATCATCTACCCAGAGTATAGTTGCTACAGCCATATAAATATTTTATGATCTATGATTTTTTGATTCACGGTTTTCAACCAAAATGTTACAATCTTTGTAAACAAGCGCGGTTTGTAAAATTATCTTTTTAAAACTCCGTTATTGCATAGCTAAATGTTATTAATGGCCGATTTAACAAAGCCTCAACAGTAATGCCAGCATCAAAAAGAAAAATTATTAATGATCCTATTTATGGTTTTATAACCATTGACGACCCTTTGCTTTTTGATGTCATTAACCATCCCTGGTATCAGCGTTTACGCCGCATTTATCAAATGGCGCTGGCACAAATGGTTTACCCAGGCGCTGTGCATTCAAGATTGCATCATTCATTGGGCGCCTATCATTTAATCTGCCTTGCCCTAAACGAACTGAAGCAAAAGGGAATTGACATTAACTATGAAGAAGAAATGGCGGCTAAATCTGCCATACTGCTGCACGACATTGGTCATGGCCCTTTCTCGCATGCACTCGAACATATTCTCGTGCCGGGCGTTCATCATGAAATGATAGGTTTTCGCATCATGCAAAAATTAAATGATGAATTAAACGGAAGGCTAACGACTGCTATTGACATCTTTACCAATCAATATCCTAAACAATTTCTGCACCAGTTAATAAGCGGCCAGTTAGATGTGGACCGTATGGATTATTTAACCCGCGACAGTTTTTTTACCGGTGTAAGCGAAGGCGTGATTGGTTACGACCGCATTTTAAAAATGCTTGCAGTGCACGATGGTCAGCTAATGGTGGAAGAAAAAGGCACTTACAGTGTAGAAAAATTTTTGGTAGCGCGCAGGCAAATGTACTGGCAGGTATATCTGCATAAAACCGTTTTGGCCGCAGAAAAAATGATTGTAAAAATTATTGAACGTGCAAGGGAAATTTTTGATGACAGTTTAAAGCTTAATTCAACACTTGATTATTTTTTCGAAGATTTTTATGAAATGGATGATGAAGCGCTTAAAAAATTCTGCCTGATTGATGATTACGATGTGATGTTTGCAGTAAAAAAATGGAGCAGCCATGCCGATAAAGTGCTTTCCACTTTATGCAGCAATTTATTAAACCGCAAACTTTATAAATGCAGGCTTCAAACGCAGGCTTTTGATGAAAATGAAATTGAAGAAAAACGAAAACAAATGGCCGCAAAAATGAATATATCTGTACACGAAGCCGGGTATTTTGTTTTTACGGGTGAGGCTATGAATACAACTTACCGGCTGCAGGATGAACAAATCAACATTCTTTCAAAAAATGGAAATGTTAAAGACATATCCCAGGTTGACGATCCCCTCATCCACAAAACACTTTCTATGCCCGTTAAAAAATTTTACATTTGCCAATTAGTTTGACGCTGTATATTTTTTATGATGCCATATACAGGAACAATAAAATCTAATGTATGAAGATCAATGCAGAACGCATTGCCCAGTTTTTAGAAGGGAAGGTTGAAGGGAACGGAAATGCCGAAGTTAGTTCTTTTGGCAAAATAGAAGAAGCCAGCGAAGGCCAGCTTGCTTTTTTCGCCAATCCCAAATACGAAGAATTCCTGTATAAAACCAAGGCATCTATTGTTTTATTAAACGATAGTTATGAGTTAAAACAGCCGGTTACGGCAACGCTGATCCGCGTGCCGGATGCTTATATAGCTTTTGCTAAGCTGCTGCAGATATACGAGGAATTAATGAAATCGCAGTTAACCGGCATTCAGCAGCCAAGTTACATAGATGATTCAGCCAAATTAGGTGATGAAGTTTTTGTAGGCGCTTTCACTTATGTAGGCGCAAATGCTGTAATTGGCAATAATGTAAAATTATATCCCGGTGTTTATGTGGGCAACGATGTAAAAATTGATGATAACACCATTCTTCATCCCGGTGTAAAAATTTATTTTGGTTGCCATATAGGAAAGAATGTAACTATACATGCTGGAACAGTTATCGGCGGCGATGGTTTTGGTTTTGCTCCCCAGGATGACGGCAGTTACAAAAAAGTGCCGCAAATTGGTAATGTGGTTATAGAAGATAACGTGGAAATTGGCAGCAATGCAGCTATTGACCGGGCCACAGTTGGTTCCACCATTATCCATTCAGGCACCAAGCTCGATAACCTTATTCAAATTGCACATAATGTTGAAATAGGCTGCAATACGGTAATTGCAGCAC
>JAEWJV010000246.1 GCA_023386395.1 Bacteroidota bacterium | reverse complement strand
GCGCATAACAATGCCCATCCTTAACCTTAAAGGTCTGATTCCAGGTTTTTTTGAATAAATCCTGATTAACAGGCGATCTTCTTTGACAGGATACTAACTAAACAATGTTTACATTTTAGCAAGCTTTGTCATAGTCAAAACCGCAGAAACATGTTTAAATCAAGGCCCGATAAATTAATTTGTTTATTGAATGAACAAGCGTTTCGTATTACTTTTGACATAACTTCCGGTTGCAATTTTAGAATAATAGAATATAGCAAGAGGTGAATTTTTGATACTGTTATATAACTTTTTGGCACTATTATGAATATTAAAGAAAATCAGAGCATAAAGTATCTAACCGTTAACGCTATTGATGAATTGTGGGGGCTTTATATAACAACGATAGGATCACAGATTATAGAACCGAATACAAGTTATCCTCCGAAGATACATCCGTCGGCTTACTGGTTTAATCCAGCAACAGGCAGGGTTTTGCAGGAATATATTCTATTATACTTAACCACAGGTGGCGGCGTGTTTCAATCAAAACATTGTAAGTCTGTGGAAATTGCAGGCGGCACTTTGTTATTGTTGTTTCCTAATGAATGGCATACTTACCTACCCAAAAAGCAGGCCGGGTGGACGGAATACTGGGTTGGGTTTAACGGCCAAAATATGGATAGCTTAATAAACAATAAATTTTTTGCAAGAGATAACCCAATACTGAATATAGGATTTAACGAACAACTGGTTTCATTGTTCAAGCAAGGAATAGAGATAGCCAATGTTCAAAAAACAGCATACCAGCAGGCGCTGGCAGGCATTGTGAGCTTATTATTGGGTATTTCCTATTATTCAGAAAAGAACAATTTATTCACAGACGGAGATATTGTGTTACAGATTAATAAGGCTAAAACCCTGATGCAGGAAAGTATTTCTACCAATATGACAACTGAAGCTATTGCAGCATCACTTAATTGGAGCTATTCATGGTTTAGAAAAATATTTAAAAAATATACCGGCTTTTCTCCCGAGCAATATCGTTTGGAAATTAAAATACAAAAAGCAAAAGAGCTATTAACTATTTCCAATATTTCTGTGAAAGAAATTGCATTCGAGTTAAACTTTGATTCAGTTAGTTATTTTGTAAAATTTTTTAATGGCAGGGTTGGGATGCCACCGGGTGAGTACCGGAATAAGATAAAAGGAAAATAGAGAGCAATGTTTTCACAAAAAATAACTCGTTTTGATTTGGGGTAAAAAGTAAGCTGACTTCTTAATAAGAGCAAAGAATTTATCCGTTACCTACCCTATCACATGTATTGCTATAATTCTATCTTATTTAATCCCGCCTTTTCAATATACAACGCTTTTACAACACTGATAAATATCAATAAATAACAGCCATACACTTCAAGTTATATGGTGAGCTATTGCGGATCATTATCCTTTTAACCAGAACTTCAACAACCAATATGCATACGTTGCCATAAGCATATAGAATGCCCATTTGAGAATGGCACTGTAATATTCTTTGGCATTGTATTCGGGAAAAAACAAATATCGTTTCTGCTGTATTATATTCCGGGGCATTTCAGATAACTGCTTTTTAATCTGATCTATGTCTTCCTGCAATTTTTCTGTTCCGGGATCCGGCGAAGAGCTTTTTATAATAGTTAAAGAATTTCTCAACTCGTTTACTTGTTTATCAATCCTTATTAAGGCCGCATAGATGTTTTCATATTGTGCAATTTGTTGCTTTTGCTCTTCCAGCAATTGTGTTACCGCTGATAAAATCTGTTCACTTTCCATACACTTCATTTTTATTCATTAAGTAATTTGTTCATAGATGTGGTGTTTGTTGGCGGAGTTTCCTCTTTCTTTTCACCAGCAGTGGATTTACCTGTTCTGATTGTTGCTCAGGTTTTAGCAACTGCTCCAAAATCCTACTTTCAGATCGTTCAAAATTTTCTCTTCGAGAATGCATTTGTTGATTCTTATCCTCTGCATTGCTTTGTGCTGTCTGTTTGCGATTAAGGCTTTGTAAAGGCTTATTTCTTTGTATTAATTGAAGAGCTAAATATTTCTCAATTTTCATCAGCGAATAGCCCACTTCACTGCCTTTCGTATAAACCTTTTGTTTGTCCATAAATGCAATACCTCTTTCTTTAATAACATCATATTTTAAAGCTTTCATTTTGTTTTCAAACTCGGAATAAGATTTTGACGTTTGCAGACATGTAATAATGTCCTGTTTCAGTTGCTCTTTCCTGATGTCGTGACGTGGTATATTTCTTAATTCCTGTGATAAGAAACTTCGTGGGCTTAAAACCTGTTGTAACTTATGTTTTAACTCCAGTTTTCTGCAGCAATCTGCCATGCGTTTATAGTTGTTGCTATCGCTTAAAGTTTTGCCATCAAAACCAACACGGTTAACAACAAGGTGTAGGTGTTGATGATTGCTTGTGTCTTTATGCAATGCAGCAACAAACATGTTTTCTTCAAATCCTAAATACCTGGCACAATCTTCTGCAATTGCTGATAAAGTATTGCCTGATTTTATTTCTCCCGGTGCCAGGCTTAAGGTTACATGCATGACCGGTTTAGAAAGCTTTTGATTATGCTGTCTTAGTTCGTTGAACTGTTTGATTAATTCACCGGCATTACCAAAGCATTTATTATACAAAAGCACTTCGGCACGGTTCTTCATTATTTGCTCTTCAACATCTTTTTTCAGCTTATCGTGCAGGCAATAATTGATGCATCCTTTGAAGGATTTTCCTAAAATTATTTTGCCGATCATTTCATATAATTTTTAATGGATTCTGCAAGCTGTTTCACGTCTTCCGGAAGCATTCGAAGCGTGGCCTTATCTGCTTCGTCCAAAAAGTAATTTTGATTGCTCTTTTTTGCCAGTTGATTAATGTTGGCGGCGAGATGATTTAAAGTAGCAGTGAACTGTAAAATTTCTTTTGGGATAACCTTTGCCTGCCTGACAGCTCGTCCTCTCAAAGCCGCTTCCCTAATAAATTCAGAAAGCCTCAAACCAGCCATCTTAGCTTTTCGTTTGAGGTAAGTTTTTTCAATTAACGTACATTTTATTCCGATAAAATGATTTTGCTTAACGGCTTTTTTCGGCCTTCCACCTTTACTCTTTTTTGTATTTTCTGTTTGCAACATCTTCCCTTCATTTTCTTCTGTCTGCTTCTTTTTGAATCCGCCTGTGGCGGATGAAAAAAGCCAGCGTTTCGGTTTAACCGGAACATAGCTGGCTCCTAAAAATTTACCCCAAACCCAACCCTTTAGACCGCCTTAATGTTTGCTTCTTCTCCAGCTTTCCATAATGCCTTAACCAATCGTTTAAATCCTTATAGCAGTTGTATAACCTGCTTTTATCTTCGTACTTGGCTGATCTTTTCAAAGCCTGTTCTGTGCATTTTCTTCCTGCTGCATCATGATCTAAATACAATTTAATATGTTCATGTTTTTCCAGCAGTAAAAGGCTTCTTTCAAAAAAAGAAAGCGAGTTGAGGATAAGAAAATCTGTCAGTTTGTGTTCCTGGTTTTGATGAATAGTTTGCCAGCTTAAGAAGTCAAAAAAGCCTTCAAAAACAGCGATAGATTTTGCATGTTTTGCAGTTTGATTTTGTTCCGGATTTTTTGCGTTTGAAAAAAGATTTTGATCATTAATTTCTAATGAAACAACTCCTGAATCTATCGGCAAAATTTCTGCCCTTTGTTCTTTTGAGGCAGGCTCATTTTTCGCATCACTGCTGCTGATATAAGTAACATATTTTGGAGCGCTGCTGAGTTTGAAAAATCCATTTCTTAATTCATATCCACCTGCATTGTTTTTAAAGCCGATGGCCACATGTTCTCTGTCTTTGTTATTCAATTTAAAACTTACTTCACGGCAATACCTGTCGGCAATATTTTTATTGATGCCTCTTTCTTTTAAATTGCGGCAAAGCAAAGGATGTGTGATTGGCTGGTTTGCGGCTATTTTCTTAATAGCTGATTCTGCTGCATGCCCTTCATTTATCAAACTGTTTTCATGCAGGTGAAACAGCGTATCTTTTTGCTGTTGAAAAGAAAGTTTGTTTTCGTTTCCTTTGGCATTATTCATCAAGAACCTGACCCTTTTATGTGCAATATGTGCTTCTAATTTTTGCAATGCCTGCTGCACATCACAGTTAAAATATTGTATCACAAAATCTATCGCCGTTCCGCCATTACCGGTGCCGTGGTCAAACCATACATTTTTGCTTCTGTCTATCTTAAAAGATGCTGTCCGCTCATCTCTTAATGGTGATATATACCAATAATCATTGCCTTTTATTTTTGCCGGCGTATATCCTGATGCATATAAATAATCCACCAGGTCAACTTTGTTGGCCTCCGCACAATTCATAACTCACAATTTTTAAAGTTGATTAAATAGTAGTGTTGCTTACCGTTGCTTCAAACTGTTTTCTGATCATGGCTTCAATATCTGTCCGGAGAAAATAGCGCCTTGATTTGATCTTGAAGCTTTTGAGTTTGTCCTGTCTCAGCCAATCGTATAGTGTTGGCTTGGATACCTGAAATACAGCACAAACATCGCTGGCTTTTAATAAGGCTTTTTCAGGAAGGTGATCTGTGGGTGGTGACTGAAATGGCTGATTGATTTTCTCACTAACCACTTCTTCAATTGTTGATCTGATTTGTTTCCAGAACTCCGTCTGTC
>JAEWJV010000211.1 GCA_023386395.1 Bacteroidota bacterium | reverse complement strand
GTTGCACCCAGGATAGTGAGATTGCCTATTATCTTATAATTATAAACATTACGTCCAAAATAAAAGTTCCAGCATTTATTGAGTTGTACGTTCGTTCCCAGTTCCAAACCGAAGGAACGGGCATGCCCTGCATTGGTAAACAGCCTGTTTAGAATGGAATCATTATAAACGCTGTTTACCCGCTGAATAGGATTTTTAGTGCCCTGGTAATATAACGTTCCAAAAACAGAGCCCCCGCCAAAATGATTTATTATTCCCAATTCAGCAAGATCCACATACTCCGGCAAAACATCAGGATCGCCTTGTTCCAGGCTTTCGGAGTGCTCCCTTTCGGCAATAGTGTTCAACTCATTATTGGTTGTCCGCTGAATCCTTCTGCTATAACCTGCTTTCAAATCCCAGTGATGATTAAAGCTGTATAAAATATTAGCAGACGGAAACAGGTTGGAGAGATTAAGATGGTGCGCAGGTTGGGCAGTGGTTCCATAAACAAGGTTCAAAGTTCTTGAAGCGTATTCATACCGCAGGCCGGCAACGTAGTTTAATTTAGAAGCCTTCGCTGAATACTGTGTATAGATGGAGTTGATGGTATTTTTGGATTTCGCTGAGCCTCTAAACCGTGTGTAATCCGGATCCGGAGGCAAAGGAGTTATGGTATAACCATAGTTTCCTTCCTGGGTATCGTACCTGAACTGGTAGCCACTTTCTAATCTTCCCTTACCCAAATTAATGGTATGGTCAATTTTGAACCTCCAGCCTTCCAGAGGTTTTGTGTAGGGATTAAAAACATATTGTATAGTATCTGCGCCGGGTTTGGAATTGACCAGGTTAAGATTTTTATCATTGCCATAAAGATTATCTTTTTCATAAAGCAATGATGCAGATAAAGTAGCGTGGTTATGAAAAGTATAAGTATAATCTATATTTCCAAGAGTAAAATTTCCTTCTTTTGTTTCAAGGTTATGATTATAATACGGGCTGTTCCTGATGAGGTCGCCTGTGGCAAGATCAGAAGTAGTATTGTAGTAATTGAGTGCTGCAAGCCTGTCCTGGAATTTTCTTCCTTTAAAAAAACCGAGTGAAACAGCATTATTACTGTCAGGGGTAAACGTAATTGATGCCCTGCCGGAATAGTTGTAACGGTTAAAACTTCTCTCCCCGCCCGAGGGTAATCTTGTGATTGTATTTTCGGTATGGTTTTTTACATATACATTACCTTCCCTGTAGCCTTCAGCATCATTTCGCATATAGTCGCCACCGATAGAAATATCCCATTTATCTTTTTTATAGCTGATGGTAGCATCACCACCAAAACGCATTGGTTTTTTAAGGTTATTATAATCGGTAGTACTGGGCAAACCGCCTTGTGCGTTTACAACAAATGAAACTCCGTTACCTGCGCCCTTTTTTGTAATAATATTTATTATTCCAGCCTTTCCATCCGGGTCATATTTTGCGGAAGGGGCAGTGATCAATTCAATATTTTCCACTGAATTTGCGGGCAACTGGCCCAGGATAGTTGCAGCATCTGCTAATACAGGTTTCCCGTTTATCAATACTAAAAAGCCTGTTGCCCCCCTTACACTTATTTCACCCTGGCCGTTAACAGCAAGAGAGGGAAGATTTTTTAATACATCAATAGCAGAGCCACCTTTGGCAGCCACAAACTGATCTGCGCGGTAAGACTGTTTATCTATTTTGTTTAATGCATCTGATTTTTTTGCAGAAACAGCTACTTCTTTCAGCAGCGTTGCACCTGGCTTCATAGCAATGGTTCCTATGTTGAAATTTTGCCCGGCACTTAGAGGAAAAGATGCTGTTTGCTTTGACTCAAACCCTATAAACTGAATTTTTAGAAAGTAGTTTCCCTTTTTTACTTTTTCAATTTTGAATTTTCCTTTTGCATCTGTAACCACCCCGGTGATTAATTTATTATCAGAAGAATTAAGTAAAGAAATACTTGCATAATCGAGGGGCTGTTTGGCAGAGCTATCAATAATTTCACCTGCTACCGAACCATTTTGTGCAAAAGAATTTAAAGAGATAAAAAAAGGTAATAAGGACAAGATGCGCTTCATATTCATTAAGCTGCAAGTTTACGATTAAAAAGAAAAGGATTGCACAGATACATTTTTATTTGTTTAGTACGATTACTGTTATTAACCCCAGATCTCCGCCCTTGTTGGTGTTGTTATCAACAAGGAGTTGGTGCATAGCGCTGCGGGTGGCAATACTTGAGAAAGAAATTAAAGGCTGTGATTTAAATAGAGTACCTTTCATTTCCCTGACAGGAAGAATATCCTTTGCCGAAGCCATTTGAGGAGCGTTTTTTAAGCCTTCCTCACTTCAACAGTCTTCTGGATCCATCTAATCTACTTACTCCTGTTTCATCCTTGGAGACCGTTCCTTACAGGAGCGTATTATTTCATTATTAAAATAAAACAATGAAGAAAAACACCATCATTGCCGGTACTGTGCTTAGCGGAGTAATCTCGCTGCAAAGTGCAATTACCGAAGCGCAGCCTGCATTAAATGCAAACCTAATGGCTACTGAAGCCATTCATCCATTCAAGGTTAATATACCGGATGTTGCCATTGCCGATCTCCGTAAACGCATATCGGATACAAGATGGCCCGATAAAGAAACTGTTACTGATCAGTCCCAGGGCGCAATGCTTTTAAAATTGCAGGGATTGCTGAATTATTGGGGGAAAAATTATGACTGGAAAAAGACAGAAGCAAAATTGAATTCATTGCCGCAGTTTACAACTACCATAGACGGCGTTGAGATTTATTTTATTCATGTTCGTTCTAAAGAAAGCAATGCGATGCCGGTAATCATAAGTCACGGTTGGCCAGGTTCCATAATAGAGTTGCTGAAAATTATTGATCCGTTAACCAATCCTGCAGCTTATGGCGGCAAGGCAGCAGATGCATTTGATGTTGTGATACCATCATTACCGGGTTTTGGCTTTTCCGGCAAGCCAAAGGAAACCGGGTGGGATGTTAACAGGATTGCAAAGGCCTGGGCTGTGCTGATGAGTCGCCTTGGATACAAACACTATGTTGCCCAGGGTGGTGATTGGGGCGCTGGTATCGTTAATGCAATGGCGTTGCAGGCAGCAGGCGGATTATTGGGCATTCACAGTAATTTACCTGCTACATTGCCTGGCGAAGCCGGCATGGCGCTGGCAAGCGGCATTGCACCAGACAGTTTTTCCGAAAAGGAGCGTATAGCTTTTGAGCATCTGAGTAAATCTATAAAAGAAGGAGGCTTTACTTATAAAACTACCATGACCGCAAAGCCGCAGGCTGTGGGTTACGCTATTGAAGATTCACCTTCCGGTCTTGCAGCATGGCTGCTTTTACACCCCGGTTTTTCTAATTGGTCGTATGGCGCCGATCCCGGACAATCTCCAACAATAGATGACGTATTGGATAATTTTTCGTTGTACTGGTTTACCAATACGGCAACTTCATCGGCCCGCATTTACTGGGAAAACAGGAGCACCGAAATTATAAGTGCCGGTTCACAGAAAACCAGCCAGGTAAAATTGCCGGTAGCTATTACTGTATTTCCGGAAGATGTGTACACCTCGCCGGAATCATGGGCGCGACGTGCATATTCTAACCTTACCTATTTTCATGAAGCAGATAAGGGAGGACATTTTGCCGCATGGGAGCAACCACAATTGTTTGCCGAAGAAATGCGTGCTGCCTTTAAATCTTTACGTTAGCATATATAAAATGGTGAGCAGTATGCCACCATTTTTTTCATTCTCTTGTTCAGAAATAAAAGCAGGAGAATACCAAATTAAAAGCGAAATTAAAAAACATGGAATCAATATCCTTTGCAGCGATATTATTATTTATATCTGCTATTTTCAACTGCGCTCATGCGCAGCAGGCGGGAATTAAACGTACTGAATTGCAGCGACATGATCTTAGCTTTAAGGGCCGTGAAACAATCCAGGCACGCATTGATTTTGATGCCGGAACAGCCTTTGGCAAGCATTCACATCCCGGCGAGGAAATAATTTATGTGCTTGAAGGCTTGCTGGAATACCAGGTAGAGGGAAAGCCGCCGGTGAAGCTTAAAGCAGGAGATGTCTTGTTTATCCCTGCAGGACTTATTCATTCTGCTAAGAATGTAGGCAAAACAAATGCAGCGGAACTTGCTACCTATATTGTTGAAAAAGGCAAGCAGTTGGTTGTATTAGTGAAATGATTCTCCCAGTTCTCCGTAAATGTCTTTCGCTCTCGCCCTTGTTGGTATTGTCACCAACAAGGGGTCCAATAAACGAAATCATTCTTCTCTCCGTATGTCTTCAACTACCGAGGTAAATGAAATAGCCAGGTTGTATCCGGCGCTTAAACAAAAGATCATATCAAATAAATCCGTAGTTGCAAACTACGGATAGCAAGATCTCTTCTTTAAAGCCATATGAGCAAGGGCATTACGCGCAACCGGGACATAAAAAACCCATCATTCATGTTACTTCATCTATGCCTGTTCGCAGAGCCATAACAAAGGCATCAGATAACTTTTACATCAACAGCATTCATTCCTTTTTTTCCATTTTGCAAATTAAATTCTACGCGATCTCCTTCCCGGATCTGATCAATAAGCCCGGAGGAATGCACAAATGTTTCCTGGTTGCTGTTATCATGCTTAATAAATCCAAAACCTTTTTCCGTATTAAAGAATTTTACGGTTCCTGTATTTTTGTTGTCCACTGTAAAAAATTTAATTATCAAGAAATATTAAATAGCGAATGTAACTTATCTCCCCTTCTCTGCAATATCTCTTTCGCAAAACCAAATTTTCCGCACACAAAGCAAAGCTAAGAGACATTGCGGGAAAGATAATCTTACTTGTTTTATGCCAATTGCACTTTCCTGTTTTGCTGAATCAGTACAGCATACATAACAAAAACAAAAGCCACATAAAAGAATTGACCGCGGGATACGCCTACGCCATATGGGAACCAGATACCTGGAATAATATGCAAGTAGGATATTTCTTGTGGAAACAAAGCAATTAACATCAATAATGCTGCTACTAAAACTAATAAATCTTTCATGCTTTGTTTACGCATTCCCTGGCAGATGATAAATAGCATCAATGCCAAAAGTAATAGCCTGGCATAATCTCCGGCTGTTTGAAAATATGTATGACTGATGGGGTTTGTAACCCATGGAAGTGCGAAGAATTGAGCTGCCATAAATAATAAAGTAAGCAGTGCAACAATTTTGGGTAACCATTTTGGCAAATGCAGGTTAAACCATTCCCGCCAGGCCATTAACCAACTGCCAAGTACCAATGGTTTGAGGACTACTGGCCCAACAATATAATATTGATGGTTATTTTCTATTTGAAACCAGGCGTAAACAGCCTGGTTTAGCCGCATCAGTCCTAATAAAATTAAAGCGGTGATAAACCATTTACATGATTGCGTTGGTTTTCTACCTTTATTCAGTATAAACATCGTTATAGCCAGTAAAACAAATATCACCGGCCAAACAACTTCCACGATATAGCCTTTTATAACTTGCTCCCATTGAAACCTGTATTGTTTTTCAATATGTGTTTTTTCTCCAAGGGTTGGGGCAATATGGATACCGCCTGCGCCATCATACAAACTTGCCGGGCTCATCCACACCCTGAAAGCAATGGTAATATTCTTTTCTTTTTTTATATTCTCCGGCAACACGAACATACGAGGCTGAATACTGTAAATTACCGGAACTGCACCCGAAAAATCACCTGCATTACCTGTAAGCGTCCCATTAATAAATAGCTGGTAGGCATCATCAACAGCAGGTGGTGCTGCTAAAGCCAAATCGTTTCCCGGTAAACTATCCGGTGAAATTTTCAGGCGGTACCAGGCATAACCTGAATAATCAGAATGTCCTTTGGCTGTCCAACCTGGTATAAAGCCTGTAAGCCCCACATCGTTATCATGTACTCCTGGTGGTGCAGAAAGATCCATGGTTTCCCATCCCGAATCATTATAGCCGGGTTGAGCATATTGCATGTTATCCCCCGCTATAAATTTCCACGGACCGTTTAGTGTTATGAGATTTTTATCCGAACGTAATGCTTCTTCAGTAGTTGAAGAATAAGACATATACATAAAACTGCCTGCTACCAACAACGATGTTATAAATAGCATCCCATACAGAATAAAAGAATTTTTTGCAGTTTGTTGAATATTCATGCGATTTTAGAATTGGCCAGATAATACACGCATAGAGTGGATGCTAATATATCGAAATATATAAAAAGAATACCATCACATTTTCTGATCTTCCGCCCTTATTGGTGTTGTCACCAACAAAGAGTTTGATAAACGAAATCAAGCATTACTCGTGCAATTAATTCGTTGGTCACGAGACCAACGAAGGCTTCCGGTGGAGATTTCGAACATAACAGTGCAGGCTTTTATGAATTACAATAAACAAAACTTTTTACTCCTATTCATTATGAAGAATTAAAATAAGAGGCAGAATCTCGTGGCTTTACACAAATGCCATTAACAAAGACTACGACGTAACATTCGGCGAAAAAGAACTTCAAATTTGCGTCGAAGCAGGCCTTTCACTTATCAAACGGAGCATACTTCATCCAATCCACTTCCAGCTCGTATGGGTATAAAGGTTTCTCTATTGCATTGGCATTGGTTTCAACGCCCCAGTTGTTGGTATGCCAGAAGTTTACGCGATAATAGGTGGCGTGTTGCGGAATGCCGCGTTGCGATCCGCTGTAATCCCATAGAATAATTTTTTTACCTGTCACCGGGTGCATCATCCACCAGGTAAGACGGTCAGAATGCCAGTCAAATCCATACGTATAGAACCCGGATGACGCATCATAGTTATTAATGGCCTCAATGGTTTCAGGCTGGTTTTGAGCGCCGGTTAAGGAATCCGGTTTCCCGTTATAACCTTCTTTATAAATGGTATTGTAAATAATTCCCTTAGCTAAATTGATGGTTCGCCCAATTCTTTTAAGTTCACCATTGTAACCAGTCCAGGTACCAATATAAATGATAGAAGGATCAGCCACCAGCCATTCAAAATCTATTTCACTTAAGCCATACACGCTATCCATATAATAAGTAAAATAACCCACCACAGCGCCTGTATTTGGCTGAACATTTCTTACATCAGGCACTTTTAAACGGGCAGCGTAGGTGCCATAATAAGTAAAATCATTAGATATAATTTCAGGGCCACGGCCGGCACCTGCACTATCTGCAGGATCTATTTTAAACAGCAGCACTCTGGAGCCCGGTTCTGTTTTGGAAGTAACACCGGGTTGCCATTTAAAAGCGGCTTTATTTCCGGCGGAGCCATACCTGAAATTTTGTAAAACGGAATCGTTGAAATTTTCAGTAAAAGCATGCGCCAGCTTTTCTTGCTGCGCATAACCAGCAAGACTGGCAAAAAATGAAATGATGAATAGTATTTGTTTCATGATGATGAATAATGTAACCTTATTTATTATTTATTTGGCCAGTTATATTTATTTACCCAATCATAAAACTCACTCACTTTAGTTTCATTGGTTGTAACCCAAAGTGCAGATTCGTTTTCGGTATTTTGTAGAACGAGATTAACCAATACTTCTGTGTAATTGTTTTTCTTAATGTCAGAAAAGAAAGGCGCATAAAATTTCCAGAAGAAACCTTTCTGTTTTTTATCATCTAAAAAACCGCAAAGCGCATCAAACTGAAATTTTAATTTTTGTACTGTTGTATTTAACTGAAGCGTATCCATTATGTCAGGCGATGCTGCCATCAGGGATATACCAAGTTCTGCTGAAGAAAAATTATTTTCTTTGGCTTCCGATAATGATGATGAAGGAATATAAATGGTCATGTTCTTTTTAGCTGAATCGGATTTTACGGTGGGAGCAAATGCCGATTGAATAAATTGAGCGCACTCAACAGAACGTTTTGTATTTTTTTCGGCAATGCAAACCATTGTTGCAGTCAATACAGCAGGAATTTTATTTTCATCAGCAAGTATTTGATACATTCCATTATTAGAGCCTGCATGGAATGGCCTTAATGTAACCGCTTTCTGAAAATTCTCCATCGCGTTTTCATTATCGTTGTTTCGATATTGTGTTATAGCCAGGTTGAAATATAACAAATAGAAATCCGGAAACTTTTTTATTCCCTGTTTATAGGTTTTAATAGCTTGTTGCGGCTGCTTGCTATCATCATATACAGAACCCAAGTTTACATACACTTGTTTTCGCGTATTATCGGGTATGTTCATCTTCAAAAGCTTTTCGTCTAAAACAATTGCCGAATCCAATACACCACTTATGTAGTAGGTGTACGACATTTCATAAAGTGCTGCCGGATGATCAGCATCGGCGGTAAGCGCTTCTTTGTATTTTGCAATTGCTTCAGCGTATTTGCCTGCGTCGTGTAATTTTATTCCTTCATTAACGAGTTGCTCAGCTTTATCAGGATTTTGAGAGAAAACATTCAAAAAGAAAAGAGACATAAGAAGGGAGAAAATAATTTGCTTTTCCATAAACAGTTTATTGGTTTAGATGTTTTGGAGCATCAAATTACACAAAAATATTTTTTCAGGAAGTTCCCTTTCCCGAATGTCTCTTTAGCAAAGCCATGAACACCGGAAAGGACATTGCAGGCTAAGAAATACAAAGCCCATCCTCTCTTTCACAACTTCAATTCATGCCCGTTCGCAAGCCTTATTCACTTACAGGAATCTGCAATAAAAAATGGTTTATTAATCCTGGGTTTAATAGTGTGAACCGATCCAAAATTATATGGAATCAGGATGGTTCGATAACTGGACGACTGTAAAACAGAAAAGGTATCTGCACAGATAAATTTAATTTTATCATCGATTACAGTATCAATTCCAATAATCAGATCTCCCGTAATTAATGCCTTGCGGCTATCAAGGTTGCAAAAACTATTATCAATCTGGATATAGCTTACGGAATTATGTCCAAATGGTTTGGAATATTCATACCAATACAAACTACTGTCATTATTAATTTTGATTGAATCTTTTAAAACAATTGCATTTCTGTCATGATCATTAATGATTAAAGAACACGACTGACTGATAAAAAATGCAAAAAGCAACCCGCAAAAAATCTTTACATATCTCATTATTAAATTTCTGTTGCTGCAATTGCAGTTAATAACCCCGTTTATTGTTACTTAAAAAACCTGTCGGCAAAATCCAGGTATTGCTGCCAGTCGTAAAGCTGTATATCATGCCCGCCATCCCGCATATGATAACCTATTGACCCGCTGCCCACAGGTGTGTTTACCGGGGGAGGCACAGCGCCCGGCAACCCGGTGAGCTTATAAAGCTTATATACTTCACCTGCATGCCATGCGGAAAGATACTCCCCTGTGGGGTCCGACCACTGGTCCTGTGATGCACTGGCCACATATACCGGGCGGGGCGCTATTAAAGCCACCAGTTCATGAAAATCTACAGGCAATGCATCTTCACGGTCGTTATAGGCTTTATAGTTATCGCAAAACCAGTAGGGAAATGTTGTATTGATCTTTGTAATCGTTTCCCCATATTTTCTTCTTGTAATTGCCGCACCGCCTTCACCAGAATTATTGGATATTACCAGGGCAAAGCGCTTATCCTGCGCGCCGGCCCATAAGGCGGTTTTGCCCAGGCGGGAATGCCCTATCACCGCTACTTTTTTTGCATTAACTGCCGGATCGGTTTCCAGGTAATCCATAGCCCGGCTCAGGCCCCAGGCCCACACACCAATGGCACCCCATTCACCGGGGCGAGGTTTTGTCTGGCCATCTTTATAAAACAAAGGCGCAATGCCTGCATTAACACTGTTGGTGCTGTCGGGTTGAAGATCGCCATAATATATGGTTGCCAATCCATAGCCACGGTTAATGATTTCCTGCACCGGCCACCGGCTGGCCTGCATGCCGCGGGAAGCTTCGGTAGCATAATGATCTTTATATGCCGTCCCTTCATCATACCTTACCCATCGTTTTGAAATTAAAATTCCGGTATCTGTATTTATGGTTTGATTGCCGCCAAAATTCAAACCTAAAAATAGCGGTGCAGGCTTACCCGTATTGTTGGGCAAGTACAATAAGATGTCCATAAAATATTTTTCATCTTTTGAAAAATAGGCACGCACCTGTTTGCGCGTAGCTGTGCCATTCAGTGCAGTGGCGTTTACGGACAAGGTAACAAACCGCAAAGGAATTTTCTTCGCCGGTGTTTTACCATATACATATTGTTCAAACAAGTCAAGCACTTCGGGCCTGCGCTTTTTTTCCCAATCTGCTGCCGTATGAATTGCTTTGCCCGATTGCGTTACTAATAAAGGAGGTAATTGATAGGAAGTGTCGGGAATTTCTGTTGTTTGAGCAGTGGCAGCCGTGGTAAAAGCAACAGCCAGTGCCGTACCCGTAATAAACTTACTGATCATGCAAGCATTTGTTTAATTGTACTGGAATAGATATAAATCAACCGGCACGAAAGATACTATATCCCGGCCGTTTAGGGCAGCCGGTTTTTCATGCAATTGTTTCACGTGTTGCGGCTTTGGCGAAGCGTTCACTACATTTCGTCGCAAATCGCCGCATCTATCTTAAAGTTTGTACTTTTATTATACAATACATGAAGTTTAAACCTCCTGTCTGCACTCATGTAGCTGCAATCTTATAAGTTGTGAATCATAACCGTATTTAAAAACAATTTGTCATGTCAAAGAAAAATTATCCCCCGCTATTTTTAATTTTAGGGCTTTTGCTCTTCATTAATCCACATAGCTTTGCACAAATGAAAGCATTATCAAAAGGTTCCAAAGCACCTATGTTCACCAGCAACGCCAGTATGGCGGGCAATGAATTTGAATTTTCTTTAAAGGAAGCCCTTGAAAAAGGCCCCGTAGTTGTATATTTCTATCCTGCTGCATACACAGGCGGCTGCGACCTGGAAGCACATACTTTCGCTGAAATGAAAGATAAATTTACGGCAGCGGGAGCCACCATTATCGGTGTATCAGCAGATGATATTGAACGGTTGAAATCGTTTTCATCCAGCCCTGAATATTGTGCAGGAAAATTTCCCGTGGCTTCAGATGAAGGCGGGAAAATTGCAGCTACCTATGGCCTGGAATTAATACCTCCAAAAGCCGGCGCTAAAGATGTAACCGGGCAGGAGATTTCACACGGCTTTATTCCACGAACAACATTTGTTATTAACAAAACCGACGAGATTATAGCTGTCTTTTCATCAGAAACCGATCATATATCGCCTGATGAACACGTAAAAAAATCACTGGAAATTGTAGAGCAGCTATAATTTAAAACGTAAACTCATTCTTGCAACTTTCATTATTATCAATAATAATTTTACTGCTTACGATATTGCATAAATGAAAAATGCGCATCATTATTTACAACGCTGTTTAATATTAGCCAAGCAGGCCTCGGAAAAAGGGAATAGCCCTGTAGGCGCTGTTATAGTAAAAGATGATGATATAATAAGTGAAGCCGAAGAAGCCGTTAAAACAAAAAACGATATTTCCTGCCATGCAGAAATGGAAGCCATCAGGCAGGCTGTTAAAAATTTAAACACAAATGATTTGTCAGCCTGCATTTTATACACTACACATGAGCCTTGCGTTATGTGTTCGTATGCCATAAGGTTCTATAAAATCAGGGAGGTTATTTACCTGGAGCAATCAAAATATTTAGGCGGCATTTCATCATCCATGCCATTACTCATTACAACAGATGTTCCGCCTTCATGGAGCAAGCCGCCTGTTATTACTCATGTAAGAAAAGACGGCAACATTCAAAAATAATGCAACAATAAACCCGCCACGGCGCCGGTGAGTGTATTTAAAAAATTCACGGCATCATTATTCAACATATGCTTTCGTTCTAATGTGGCGCCCAAAACAGAGTCGGTTAAATTGCCAACGGTACCTGCAATAACTATCCATAAAAAGTCAATCGTAAACCCTGCCTGCACTGTATATACTAAAGCAATTAAAATGCTGCCGGCTATGCCAATCATAGTTCCTTCAAAACTTATTACACCATTCAATCCGCGCAGATCTTTTTTAAAGTTCATAATGTTATAGAATTTCTTTCCATACACATTACCGAACTCAGAAGACAGCGTATCTGCCATAGCTGAGGAAAGACCGGATGCAACCATTAATAACAACAAGGGTTGTTGTTCCGCAAATATGAAAGATAGTAATGATAACAGGGCTGCAACACCACCATTAGCTATAACCTGCGGTGCTGTTCTTTGCCCGCGATGTTGTTCTGCCAAACCGGCTTGTTGCTTTGTGCGCATTTTCCAGGATGTGGCAAGCGTACCGGCAATAAAAAATGCTGCCAGCATTGCAATACCTGTATAGCCTGCTCCAAGCCAAACCATAAAACCAATTACAACTGCGGCAACAGCGGCTTTTGCATACAGCTTTTTTAATACAACTGTTACCACTGCTGCAGTGCATAATAAAGTAAAGACAACAGCATTTTGCAACATGTAGAACAAGATTAAGATTTTCATTCTTTCCGCTGCCGGATATGTAAGTGAAAATTATATAATTAATGTACAACACAAATTAGTGTACAATACGGGTTTCGAAAAACATCAGACAAAAAACCAACATGGCACAAAGGAGAAACGAAGAAAGGCGGGATGTGCCCTCTTCAGGTTCTTTTCCTATTCAATGTTTTCATTAAACCTGCGTAAGCTGTTTTATAGAGCTCAGCGATATACTTTACAATAGAAGAGATTTCAAATCCTATATGATACCGCATAACAAAATACCAAAAAATGGTGCCTAATACAGAAGTGATCAATGTTCCTATGGCCGCCCCATAAAAACCAAAATAATAAAAACAGGCATAGTTAATTAACAGGCCTTCCACCAGGCCCAGCGTATTTATCCAAAAGCATAATGCTGGTTTATCAATAGAATTTAGAAGATTCGCGGCCTGGTTTTGCATTGGCCTGAAAAGGCTGGAAAGCATGTATAACTGTAATATGGGAACCGCATCTAAATAAGAAGGCCCTGCAATGATATTGATAACCAGTTTAGGAAAAAGGATAACAAAAATGGCAAGCGGAATAGTAAAAGAAAGTAAAATGGATACCATTTTTTCATAAAGATATTTTACCCTGTCTTTGCCTTCGTGTGCAGATGCCTGTGCAGTTTTGGGAAAAAGAATTTCTGCAGCGGCATAAGATGGAATATCAACCATGCCGTTTATACGCGAAGCAGTATTATAAAACGATACCGAGCTGCTTGAAATAAATTTTGCAGCCATCACTTTGTCAATGTTGGAATAAATATTCCCCATAATACCCGACCCGAAAATATAACCGCCATATCCTAAAATTTTTTTAATCCACGCCGCTTTAGGCGCATATTTATGTACCAAATATTTCCTCGTAAACATATACAAGGTTGTTGTGCCAATGAGTATGCTTATAAATTGATACAGCGCCAACAGGTTTAAAGAAAGTTTTGCCTTAAGGAGCAGATTACCTGCTATTAAAATAAAAAAGCTTACCTGCCGCACCAGGTAGCTTACAGACACCCCTTTGAAATCAAGGTAAGATTGCTGTACAGCTTCCAGGTGCGAAAAAAATATCATGCATATAATACCCGGGATAAACCACTGCAGCATGGACGACAGCGCTAAGTCCGCATTTAATTCAGCGCTAAGCCACTCCGAACCGAACATTATAAACGCTATAAAAATGATGCTTACAACAAGGTTAATTATAAACGATGAAGAAGCAATGGCAACCTTCTCTGAATCTACACTACTGCTGTTTACATAGCGTACGTGTGCATTTTTTAATAGCCCGCTTTTGGAAGCCTCAAAAACCGAGGTAACGGTTAAGAACAATGCCCATATTCCCATTTCGGTGTGCGATAATACACGTACAAGTACCATGAAATTGATCAGCCCGAAAAGCGTAAGAGAAAAACGTTGGAGTATAGTGTAAAAAGCAGATCGTATCCAGTAAGATGAAAAATACTTTTTAAAAAATTTTATAGCGATGATTAAGGTTTATAGTGATTAATAATAGCTGTACGGAATCTGCGCTAAATTAATAAAACATATTCCAAAAGAACCTCGTACCAAAAGCAGGCATACGCCGCGAACAACGATGAATATCCGGCAGGTAATAAAACATAAATGAATTAACCAATGATTTAATTGAATATGCGGAACTTATTAAATCAATACGTGGCTTGTAACATCGCTCTCCGTAATGGTTTTACCTGATAGTATAACCAGCCTCTCCACCACGTTGCGCAGTTCGCGTATATTACCTGTCCAGCTATGGCGCTGTAAAGCTGCAACTGCCTTGGCATCTATTTCTTTTCTTGCCTGGCCATAATCTGTAGCAATGTCTTCAAGAAATTTATCAATTAATAACGGGATATCATCTTTGCGTTCATTAAGAGAAGGCACGTTAATCAATATCACATTTAAACGGTGATATAAATCTATACGGAAGTTCTTGTCTTCCACTTCCTGCAAAAGGTCTTTATTGGTGGCGGCAATCACACGCACATCCACATTAATTTCTTTATCTCCGCCCACACGTGTAATTTTTCCTTCCTGTAATGCCCGCAATACTTTAGCCTGCGCAGGCAAACTCATATCGCCCACTTCATCCAGAAATAAAGTGCCGCCATTGGCCAGTTCAAATTTACCGATACGCTGTTTTATAGCCGATGTAAAAGAACCTTTTTCATGACCAAACAATTCGCTTTCTATCAATTCAGAAGGAATAGCCGCACAGTTTACTTCAATAAGGTTTTGATCGGCGCGTTTGCTTTTTGCATGCAGCCATCTTGCCACCAGTTCTTTACCTACACCGTTTTCGCCGGTAATTAAAACCCTGGCATCGGTTGGGGCCACTTTTTCAACCGTATCTTTTATCTTTTTTATGCCATCACTAGCTCCTATCATTTCTTGCACGCCGCTTACTTTTTTGCGCAGCACTTTGGCTTCCTTGCTCAGAGAATTTTTATCGAGCGCATTACGTATGGTGATGAGTAAACGGTTAAGGTCAGGCGGTTTGGCAACATAATCATAAGCGCCTTTTTTTACAGCATCAACTGCTGTTTCAATCGTGCCATGGCCGCTGATCATAATAACAGGAATATCGGGGTTTATCTCCGCGGCCTGCACTAAAAATTCAAGGCCGTCAATTTTAGGCATCTTAATATCGCACAGCACCACATCATACGTTTTATCGGAAAACATCTTTAAACCTTCTTCGCCATCAACAGCCTCATCAATTTTAAACCCTTCATAAGAAAGAATTTCATTTAATGTTTTTCTTATGGAACGTTCATCATCAATAATCAAGATATTGCCGGAAATTTTTGCCATATTATCTTTTATATTTAGAGCGTAGCAAGGTAATAAACAGGTTTCAAAAAGAAGTTACTAATTTCAAAACTTTAATTTTATGATGAAAAGCATATTCTTTCTTTTATTGCCGGTTGCTTTTGCTTTCCCTGCAAAAGCACAGGTAACAATGCCGGGAGCTGAACTAATTTTAATTGACAGCAACTTCTCCTTTACCGAAGGGCCGGCAACCGATAAAAACGGCAATATATATTTTACCGATCAGCCGAAGGATAACATATGGAAGTATGATATTAATGGTAAGCTTTCATTGTTTATGCATGGTGCAAAACGTTCCAACGGGATGTATTTTGATGCCAAAGGAAATTTAATTAGTTGCGCTGATGCAAACAATGAGCTCGTTGCAATTAACAAGCATAAAAAAATTACTGTTTTGGCAAGCAATTATAAAGGTCATATTTTAAATGGCCCGAATGATGTTTGGGTGAATAGGAAAACTGGCGGCATGTACATTACAGATCCTTATTACCGGCGCAATTACTGGAGCCGCACAAAACCTGATGCCGCGTTAGGCGGTGAAAAATTATATTTTCTTCCGCCTGGTAAAAAAGCGCTGGTGCTGGTTGACAGCACTGTTGTAAAACCCAATGGCATTACAGGCACTGCCGATGGAAAATATTTATATGTGGCCGATATGGGCGTGGGCAAAACTTTTCGTTATGAAATACAGGCTGATGGTTTATTAAGCAATAAAACATTGTTTGTAAATGAAGCATCAGACGGCATGACAATTGATGAAAAAGGCAACATTTATTTAACCGGTAAAGGCGTAATTGTTTATAACAATGCCGGTGAAAAAATTGAACATATTGATGTGCCCGAAAACTGGACAGCCAATGTAAGTTTTGGAGGGAAGGATAAAAATATCCTGCTTATCACCGCCTCCAAATCTGTTTATATTATTAAGATGCAGGTAAAGGGTGTGGAATGATGAGATGAGTAGTGAATGGAACCCTTAATATTCAATACACAATAATCAATGTTCAATTACAAACGTCACAAAATGATTATTGTGTATTGAGCATTGATTATTGAATATTTTAAGCAACCAATATTAATCTGTTACTTACACCGGCCATACTTTTGAACATCATTAATTAACGGAGGAATCAAGTGATCCGTCTTTTGCATCCTTCTTCATTTCTTCATTTGCTATAATAGCAAGTTCAACACGGCGGTTTAAAACACGATTAGCTTCGCTGGTATTAGGATATTTAGGCTGTGCTTCACCATACCATTTAATTGTAAACCGGTTGGCGGCAACGCCTTTTGACTCAAGATAACTTGTTACTGCTTCGGCTCTTTTTTCTGATAGCTGCATATTGAAAGCATCCGTGCCTGTGTCATCGGTATGGCCTTCCACCAGGATATTTGTTTCAGGATATTTTACAAACACCTCAGCCACTTTATCAAGGCCTGCCATTGCAGAATCGCTTAGTGTGCTTGAATTAATCTTAAACAATAAAGCTGAATTAAAGGTTACATTAATGCCTTCGCCAACAC
>JAEWJV010000124.1 GCA_023386395.1 Bacteroidota bacterium | reverse complement strand
GTCCTTCAGTGAATCTTTCCATTGCTGCACTTCTTTTGCGTTACTTAATGCAGTATGATAGTAGTTATGATTTGTTTTTGATCAATAATGCTAATAAGAAAAATACAAAGGCTACGCCAATATAAATTGCCATAGAAACAATTCGGGCAACACCGTTTTGCTGCATTGCCATAAGTATTCCAAACAGCAGGTGAAGAGCCGCTAATACAAAAAGTATATTCCTTGTTTTTTTTACAGGCTTATTATGACCTTCTATTGAGGGGTTATCATCTTCGAGAAGATCGGTATTGGTTGAATTTTCAGCAGTTGTATTTTGGTTCATAATGGTTGATTTGAAACAAACTTAATTTTTAATTTTAATATTATTTTCATTTGTTTAAACTAGCGCATCATTTTAATGAACGATACATTACAAACCGCCCTGGAAAAAGCAAAACATTATTGCGCTTACCAGGAAAGGTGTCACAGCGAAGTGCGGGATAAATTATATTCATTGGGTTTACACCGCAATGAAGTTGAACAGTTGCTCACGCAACTCATAGAAGAAAATTATTTGAATGAAGAACGTTTCGCCATAGCTTATGCAGGAGGCAAGTTCAGGATAAAGCAATGGGGTAAAGAGAAGATCAAATATGCTTTAAAGCAGAAAAGGGTCAGCGATTATTGTGTCCGCAAAGCCTTAGCTTTCATACCAAATACTGATTACAATAAAACCTTTAATACTGTTGCAGGCAAGAAATTAGCAACATTAAAAAGCGAGAAAAACATCTTCATTAAAAAGAGAAAAATAAAAGACTTTTTGCAGCAGAGAGGCTTTGAATTAAAGCTTATCAATGATTATTTAAAAGAAATGTAACTTACTTTATAAGCCAATCTGCTATATGAAAAGAATAACTACATTAGCCGTAATAACATTACTCTCTGCATGTAATAATGTTCAAAAAGAAACGAAACAAATTCCAACAACCACACTTATTTCGTCGGAAAAATTTTATTTCAATTCATTTGTCGATTGCAATATGGCCGAAGCATGGATAGGCGACACGTTCCGCATTTTTCCCGGTAAATATGGCGAAGACCCGGTATGGGGCGCTGCCAACGATTTAAAATTTGCCGATGGTAAAAATGCCGATGAAGCTTTTACTGCTTCAAGAGATGCATTCATCAATCCTGTTATGCCACCAAATGCAAAACCCGGCGAGGCCGGCCTGCATGGCGCTGTTTGGTTTGAAACCATTTACCAGGATAAAAAAGATGCAACAGGCAAAACATTATATGCTGTTTATCACAATGAAAATTACCCGGCCACATTGCCTTATAATGCTGCAACCGGCGAAGGTTACATTGATAAGAAATGGCCGCAGGGTTTAACAGATTCAGGTTCCGCTGCGGCGGTTTGCCGTATTGGCATTATGAAATCAACGGATGGTGGCAGAAGCTGGATAAACAAAGGCATTTTTATTGAAGACCTGCAGCCACGCATGATATTGAAACCGCACAATACATCGGTAACTTTTGCAGGCGGTGTTGGCGATCCATCGGCTGTGGTGAGCGGAAAATATTTGTATCTTTTTTATGGTGAATATGGCTATAAAGGCAGGTATGATTCCGCTACATACAATCCCGGTACGGAATGGAGCGGGCAATGCATAAGCATTGCAAGAATAAGCCTGGATGATTTGGATAACCCTGAAGGCAAAGCAAAAAGATGGGATGGCAAATCATTCAATGCAGTTTATAATGGCATTGGCGAGCCGGTAGCATCTTTACAAATTCCGATGGAAACAGGCGGCGGCCCGGCTTCAAAAGCAGGGTCAAAGTTTCACTGGGGGCCATCTGTAAGCTGGAATACATATTTAAATTGCTGGGTAATGATGATGGCAATGTCCCAGGGCATAAAATGGGAAGGCGGCAGCATCTGGATATCCTACAACCTTAATAAAAATTTGGGTGAAGGCGATAACGCACAGCAATGGAGCAAACCGCAAATGCTGCTGAACAAACCAGGCCATATAATCTGGTATCCTTCGCTGCAGCCAACCAGCAATTCGTTTGATGTTAAAAATAAAAATACCTGCCTTCAATTAGGACAGGAAGCCAGGTTATTTTATAAAGACATGCATGGCGATAGCAGCGAATATGTTTCTGAATATAAGATACGGTTTGAGAAATGATGGAAGAGTTTTTTAGCTGTGAGCTACGAGCTGAATATCCCAAAATAAAATCCCCGGAATTCTAAAACACCAGGGATTTTATTTTATAAGAAATGGTTTCTTTCCTCATTCACGTTCTACGTTTCACGCACCCATATTCACCACTCACAATTCACTACTCACTAATTCAGTGGCCTGATCCAGATATTCCTGAAGCTGATGGGTTCGCTCGGATCGCCGTGAGACTGCAATTTAATGGGTGATGGCCCATGCGCTATATAATGGGGCAGGCCGATATATCTGGTAACGCCGCGTAAAGCAAAATTGTCCTGCAGCAATACGCCGTTGTGTAAAACAGTAACATGCGCGGAATCGGTTAAATTGCCGGATGCATCAAAACGCGGTGCATGCCAGATAACATCATAGGTTTGCCATTCGCCTGGTTTTTTGCAGGCATTCGCCAAAGGAATTCCTTGCTTATACATAGCACCGGTTTGGCCGTTTACATACGTTTTATTGTTATAGCAATCCAGCACCTGCAACTCATAACCTTCATCGCCCATGCCGAGGTTGGCAAGAAAAATTCCACTGTTGCCGCGTGCCTGACCGCTGCCATGTATATCCGTTGGAATACGCCATTCAATATGCAACTGGTAATCTTCAAAGCGTTGCTTGGTTATAATGCCGCCCGATTTTTTGTTCACGGTAAACGCGCCATCTTTTACAATCCATTCAGCAGGTTTGGTGCTGTCTTTATCACTGTGCCAGGCATCAAGGTTCTTACCGTCAAATAAAACAATGGCGTCAGAAGGAGCATCGCCATAATTTTTCCCCGGCGTTACCACAGGTGGAACTGGTTTGTAAAATTCTGTAGCCTGCGGCTTCGTTGTATCGCCAACATAGCGAAGCGTTGCCGTCATTTCAGTAGTGGAATCTACCTGGGCCTTAACAATCATTATACATACAAAACCAGCAGCGGTTAAAAGGATTTTTTTATTCATTTGTAATTTTGATTTTTTTATTTGTCAAATGTAAGTCGCAATAAATTTAGTTGCAGCGGTTTAATAGTTATAACAGCATGGCTTATTTCATTGTTGGAATTTGTTTTTATGTGTTGCAACATACAACACAGTTATGATAAAATTCTTTTGAATCTGTTTGATTTTTTGTTGCCAGCCAGGTAATACTATGAAGCACGGTTGCGTCGCAACACTGCATCTGCATCTTTTCATGGCATCTGCAGTTTCAAATTCAAATTTGCGTTAGTACAAGAGCGTCCGCAATTAAAACCGGCATTGATAACAACCCCTGCTGAATTGAAACACTGCGGCCGGCACACTAACTACACTTTTGGCAATTCATATCCGTTATGATATTTGGCAGCGAGCAAATCGTTAGCCTCATTATCGGTAAAGCTTTTCTTTGCATCATCCCAGTAAATCTTTTTGCCAACCCTGAAAGCAATATTCCCCATTTGGCAAACTGTTGCTACATGCGCTGCCGCCTGCACCGGGCAATGCAAATCTTCCGTTTTGCGCGATTTAATTACATCCAAAAAATTCTGCGTGTGCAATAAAAGGCCATCATCAACTTTTGGCTGGCGGGCAACAGCTTCCATTTTATTGCTGCCATTTATCACTTCAGGAATTACTTCCCATCCGCCGCGATCAACTACCAGCGTTCCATTGTTGCCAATAAATGCCACCCCATGATCGCGCTGGTAAGGTCCATCATTTATACCAGTGGCATGTTCCCAAAGCATATTAAAATCACCAAAATCATAAACCGTGGTAAGCGTATCGGGCGTTTGCTCGGCGTCATCGGGATAAGCGAATTTTCCACCGCTGGCCATTATGCTTTTTGGAACAGTTGCCTTTGAACCAAGCAATGCATAATCAATCATGTGCACGCCCCAGTCGGTCATAAGGCCGCCGGCATAATCCCAGTACCAGCGAAAATTAAAATGAAAACGGTTGGGGTTGAAAGGCCGTTTTTCTGCAGGGCCGAGCCACATGTTATAATCAACGCCTGCCGGGGCCGGGCCATCAGGCTGCACAGGAATTGATTTCATCCAACCCTGGTAAGCCCAGGCTTTTACAAGGCGCACATTGCCCAGTTTGCCGGAGTGCACAAAATCCATGGCATCGGCATAATGCTTATTGCTGCGTTGCCATTGGCCCACCTGCACTATCCTGTTATATTTTTTTTGCGCATCAATCATTCGTGCACATTCCACTATTGAATTTCCAACCGGTTTTTCACAATACACATCTTTACCGGCAGCACACGCATCTATCATTATTTTGCAATGCCAATGATCGGGTGTGCCTATGATGA
>JAEWJV010000057.1 GCA_023386395.1 Bacteroidota bacterium | reverse complement strand
TAGTTCTCATCGTGACATAACGCTGTTGAGCTTTTGTAGTTATCTTCGGCAACAAACAAAAATCAGCTTCGGTATCAGCGTGACGAGCTTCGATGCCCTGCCATCGCAAATACCCAACGTTGGCAGCAATATAAATGAAGACTCTTCGAATTATATTAACTATCATATTTATCGTAGTACAATTTCAGCTATTAGCTCAAACACCGTACAATCCACAAAAAAAGTTTGCAGTAGAACAATTACAAAAGGATTTCAAAATGCTTCGGAACGTTTTAGAAGAAGTGCATCCGGGATTATACAGATATTCCAATAAGGAAACAATTGACTCTCTATTTAATTCCGCCTATAATCAGATCATCAGTCCAATGACCGAAATTGAGTTTTACCGGATTATAAATAGAATGGTTACTGCGGTTAGAGATGAACATACATTTGCCCTTCCATCAAAAGCTTATTGGGATTCGCAAATCGGACAAACTGTATACGACAATTCACTCGATGGCGGCAAAGATTTATTATTTCCTTTTTTTATCAAGATAATTAATAATCGGCTCTATATAGACAATAATTTGAGTGATGATCTTTCTTTAAAGCGAGGCGACGAAATATTGCAAATTAATGGACAAACTGCTCAGGAAGTTTTAAAGATCCTTTTGCCAACTATCCATACAAACGGATATATAGAAACATTTAAAAAAAGAAATCTTGAACAATTTTCAATGCATCAAACCTATAACCGTTTTATAGTTCATTATGCATTGTTTGTTGGCATGCCTGATACCTTTAACTTAAGAATAAAGTGTTATGCAAATAATCAAACTGAAACGGTGAATATTGCTGCGTTACCTTCAAAAACTATTTATCAGCATTATTGGAGGCGGTATTCTACCTTAAACGATCCAAAGAAACACAAAGAGAATCCCTATGAGTTCAACCTGTTAAATGACTCAACTGCTTATTTAAGACTTTCAGATTTTCATGATTATGCCTGGCTAAAATATAATTACAGTACATCAACAGAATTCAAAAGTATTGCAGACATTCTTGGGAAGAAATCAATAAAAAACCTCATTATTGACTTAAGAAATAATGAAGGTGGAGATTTGGGAATTGGGATGAAACTTATGCCTTATATAACCACTGGCACATTTCAACCTTACCAATATCACGAAGTAAACAATTACAGATTTCCACAATTAAAAACTTATTTTACAAATTCCACAGCATTTCCCAATTATCCGGACGAGCTTTTTATACTCCAGAAAAATGGCGGTTTTAGAAGTAACCCGCAATATAAAACTGAAAACTGGTCAAGACCAATGCAACCAGACTCTAATAATTACAAAAACAATTTGTATGTTCTTATCAATGGTGCTACGGGCTCTGCTGCTTCTGTTTTTGCTACGCTGATAAGAGTGAATAGAAAGGACGCAGTTTTTGTAGGTGAAGAATGTGGCGGCGATATGGAAGGACCTGTTTCAGGATCGGGGACTGACATTACTTTGCCTAATACCAAAATCAGGGTGGACGTTCCATGGATTAAAAGAGTTGTCAATCTGAATGGTTATAAGAACACTAAAGGTCATGGAATACAACCTGACTATGATGTCACTCCGTCGGTAAAAGATTTTACTAATAACGTGGACACTGAATTAGATTTCGTCATTTCTCTCATGGAGAATAGAAAGAAATAAAACAGATACTGCTGCCAACAAATGCATTTGTAAAAGCATGGCTTGACCAGCCGCACTTGTGCAGCATCAATTCTTATCATCTTTTGTTCAAGCCGACAATTCGCTATTGAACATTTGTAATTATCTTCAACATCAGTTTTTCAATTTAGCATTTGTACCAGGCTGACAAGCCGCTATTGCCATGCCTTCACAAATGCTTCAACGTTGTGCGTCATTCCCCCTTTTCCGGCAGCGGAAATAAATTCCGAAGCTAACGGTTGAACACTCCGATTTTTGCACATGCAGCTCTATGCAAGACCGATTTAAGCAATGGTGGTTCACAACCCCGTGCGTCATTCTGGTTGAAATGTACAACTCCATTTTAGTTGGAGAGTTTATGAATTCAGTGGTGGTTTCACCTTAGGAGAGAACCCCGTTCAGAATAATTGATAAATCCATAGGTACATTTTCTTAGAGCCATTATTGATCAATTAAAAAAAACTGCATGGCAAAAATTGAAATGGACATTATCAATCCGCACTGTGCAGGTATTGACATTGGCAGCCGATCTCACTTTGTTGCAGTAGGACGAGGCGAAAAAGACGTGCAGGAATTTGGTGTATATGCAGATGATTTAATCAGCATATGCAAGCATCTTCAACAGCATGGCATTACACATGTAGCAATGGAAAGTACCGGTAGCTACTGGCAAAATCTTTATGTAGAACTTTGCCGGCATGGCTTTGAGGTTACACTTTGCAATGGCAAATTCACCAAAAACATTAAAGGCAAAAAAACAGATGTAAAAGATGCCAGATGGATACAAAAATTGCACAGCATTGGTTTACTAAGCGGTAGTTTTTTACCCGATGAAACAACAGAGATTTTAAGAACTTATGCAAGGCAAACAACAAACTGGATACAGCAAAGCGTCGAAGCCACGCATAAAATGCAGAAGTATTTAAAGCTGCTCAATTTTCGCTTGGATGTAGTGGTAAAAGATGTTTGCGGGCTTACCGGGCTTGCCATTATTGAAGACATTTGCAAAGGCAATCTTAATGCTGCAGAACTTGCAAAGCACAGGCATTTTAACTGTCGTAAAAGTGAAGAAGAAATTGCCAAAGCATTAAAAGGAAATAACAGGAAAGATTATCTCTTTGGTTTGAAACAGGAATTTGAAAGCTACCAGTTCTTTCAAAAGAAGATAGCAGAATGTGATACTCAGATTAATAAGTTCCTGCAACAACAAATCAATACTAACCCATCTAAAAAAAACTTTCAACCACAGTAAAAGCACATAAACGGCAAAACAAAAATGCCATTAAAGGCATTGATCTTAACCAGGCAGCTTATCAATATTTTGAAGGCGTGGACCTGATGCAGATTGAAGGGGTAAGCCACGCCACCATTTTATCAATCATGAGTGAAATTGGTGCAGATGGATTTAAAAAATTTGAAACTTCCAAACAATTTACAAGCTGGCTCAGGCTTGCTCCCAACAATAAAATAAGCGGTGGAAAAATATTAAGCAATAAAGTACCCAAAGGAAGTAACCGCTTAAAAATTGCATTGCGCAATGCAGCAAATGCCATTGGCAATTTAAAAGACATCCACCTGTCGGACTTCTTTAGAAAAATATTATACCGCAAAGGCAGAACCGCAGCAGTAAGCGCTACTGCAAGAAAGCTAGCTGTTATTATCTGGAACATGATTGTAAAAAAGCAACCTTATAATTCTCCAACACAATACTTGTTTTTAGACCAAAAAAGAAAAATGGGCTTGATAAAAAAGATGAAAAAGCAAATCGCTAAATTTGAAATTACTAATGATGACTTAGGTTTAGAAACCTTTAATCCTTCTACCTAAATGTTACGTTAGTCAGAATGGCAAAGGGACACCTCTAAAATAAAAGCAATCGGATTTAACACACTAAGATGAAAAAACTATTTATTGTCCTTTTAATAGTCCCTCGTTTACTTTTTGCACAATATCAAAATGATTCTCTTGATACCTTTATTGCAAAAGAAGTCGCCGATTATCATATTTCCGGACTCGCTATTGGTATCATTAGAGGCAATAATGTTGTTTTTAAAAAAGGATATGGAATAAATAGTACGGTTGACAGTGTTCCTGTAGGTGTACAAACTGTTTTCCCTATTATGTCATGTACAAAAGCGTTCACCGCTGCAGCTAT
>JAEWJV010000049.1 GCA_023386395.1 Bacteroidota bacterium | reverse complement strand
GTATCTGCCTGCCCGTTTTCATCAAAAGCCATTACCACCACTGCCGCACCATACATTTTACAGGTTTCGGCCTGGCTGATAAATTTTTCCTCGCCTTCTTTTAATGAAATGGAATTTACAATACACTTGCCCTGCACGCATTTTAAGCCTGCTTCAATAATCTCAAACTTTGATGAATCTATCATTATTGGAATGCGGGCAATATCGGGTTCGCTTTGCAGCAGGTTTAGAAAGGTTGTTATTGCCTGAACGCCATCGAGCAATGCATCATCCATGTTTACGTCCAATACCTGTGCGCCGTTTTCCACCTGTTGCCTGGCAACGCTTAACGCCTCTTCGTATTTATTTTCACGAACTAATCTTGCGAACTTTTTTGACCCTGTAACATTTGTACGTTCACCGATATTTACAAAATTTGATTCGGGTCTGATGGTTAAAGATTCCAAGCCTGCAAGCCTCATATAAGGCTTCATAATATGTTCACTCATTTAAATTATATTAATGCTGTTTCAATTACAGGTAATTTTCTCGGCTGCAACTTCTTTACATGTGCTGCAATTGATCTTATATGATCGGGTGTGGTGCCACAGCAACCGCCAACAATATTTACGAATCCTTCCTTTGCCCAGTCTTCAATAAAGCAGGCTGTTTCTTCGGGCTGCTCATCATATTCACCCATGGCATTTGGTAAACCTGCATTTGGATAGGCAGAAACATAACACGAAGCCAGTTGTGACAGCTCCTCAATATGCGGCCTCATTTCTTTCGCGCCCAAAGCACAGTTTAAGCCGATGCTTAATGGCCGGGCATGTGCCACTGAATTATAAAAAGCTTCCAGTGTTTGCCCGCTTAAAGTTCTGCCGCTGGCATCTGTTATGGTGCCGCTGATCATTATTGGTAATGATGCCTTTTTTTCATCTCTGAAATATTTTTTGATCGCAAATATTGCTGCCTTGGCATTGAGCGTGTCGAAAATGGTTTCAATCAATAATAAATCAACACCGCCTTCAACCAGGCCTTTTACCTGTTCGTAATAAGCTTCCACGGCTCCATCAAAAGTTAAGGCACGGTAACCCGGATTGTTTACGTCAGGTGATAAAGACAATGTTTTATTCATGGGGCCGATGGCACCGGCAACAAAACGGTTGACAGTTGACGATTGACGGTTAGCCGAAAATTCCTCAACAGCTTCCCTCGCAATCTTTGCGGCTTCAAAATTTATTTCATAAGCCAATGATTGCATATTATAATCTGCAAGTGAAACGCGTTGTGCATTGAACGTGTTTGTTTCGATAATATCCGCACCGGCTTCGAGGTATTCTTTATGTATAGCTTTAATAATTTGCGGCTGTGTTAAACAAAGCAAATCGTTATTGCCCTTTATATCGGAATCCCAATCTTTAAACCGTTCACCGCGGTAATCAGCTTCAGATAACTCATAACGCTGTATCATGGTGCCCATGGCGCCATCAATTATTAAGATGCGTTGGTTTAAAAGTTCTTTAATATTCATATAGAATGGTTTGAAATTGAAACTACAGATGCCATTAGCGCTGCAGTACAAGGGAGTGACATAACGAAACTCAACCGGAGTTAATTAGCTGGTAACCAAAAAACAATCTGAATTATAAACGTAGGGAAACTTGTTAGTGAAGTTTGTGCGTTTATTAGTTCTGAATTTTTAAGGCCGAACAATAAACAAATCCGCCTTGTGGTGCAAAAGTAATCAAGAAATTATTATAAACAAGCTCATGAAATTTTGTTAAAGAATTGTGGTTAAATTTTTAACATGTATAGAACACTATACAAAGATTAATTTAAGACTTTTGTAAGCATTCCGAGCAACGTAAGTACACACGCAGCATGATGAGAAAATGGTTTCTTGCATTCCTCATATTGTTTATTGGGTTTAATTTAAAAGCGCAGGATCCTACAATAACGATTCTTAAGACCGAAGCGGGCCGCACTATTAAAAAAGATGTGCCTGATACGCTTAAGAAGAAATGGATAAAAGGCGGCATGTTTAATTTAAACGTGGCGCAAAGTGCTTTAAAAGACTGGGCCGCAGGTGGTGACAATTTTTCTGTGACCATGAATATGTATGCCAATGCCCATGCCTTTTACAAAAAGGACAAGGTTACGTGGGATAATAACCTTGATATAAATATTGGCTACATTCATACAACTACTTTAGGAACGCGTAAAAGTGATGACCGGCTTGATTTTTTGTCGAAGCTTGGATATTACCTGGGCTCTAAGATTTCTGTTACGGGCTTATTTAGTTTGCGAACGCAGTTTTTTGACGGATATACTTATGCAAATCCCGACTATCCTGTGTTTTCTTCAACTGCATTTTCGCCGGGCTATCTTTTATTTAGCCCCGGGTTTGATTATAAGCCTGTAAAAAGCCTGTCTATATTCGTTTCGCCTATATCATCAAGATGGATTGTAATGCTAAACCCAACACTTTCAAGAATAGGCGCCTATGGCGTTGACAGCGGCAAGCATTTTTTAAGCCAGGTCGGTGCTTTCGGAACAATTATTTTCAATAGCAATTTCACTAAAACGATAACCTATAATTCAAGGATAGACCTGTTTTCCAACTATGAGCACAATCCTTTTAATGTGGATGTATATATGACAAATTTATTTGCAGCCAAGTTCAGCAAAAAATTTGCCGTAACGTGGAATGTGGATATGATATATGATGACGATGTACGCGTATTCGGCCCCAAAGCAAATTCGCCGCGGTTGCAGTTGAAATCAGTTATTGGCATTGGTGTTTTAATAAAGGTTGGAACGTAACAAAGGGGCGCTACGTTGCACTCATACAGCCTGCTCATTGTCTTCAACCAGCGACGCGGTAATTTCATTCAGTTTCTTTATTCTTTCTTTCAGCCCGCTTTGAATATTGTTTCTTATTGTATTAAGATTGTTGGTAAGGCTTTCAATTTCTTCGGGCAATACTTCATTAAAAAACTCTTTTAGCCTTCTTGCCAGTGTGGGTGATTTGCCATTGGTTGAGATTGCAATTTTTACATCGCCTTTGGTGATAACAGAACCCAGGTAAAAATCACAAAGTGAAGGCTTGTCTGCTGCATTCAGCAATTTGCCTTTTTGTTTTGCATCTTTTTTTATGCGTTCTGCCAGTTCAGCATCATTAACCGCAGCTATAATCAAATCACTGTTGTCCAATAGCTCTGCATGATAGGAAGTTTGTATTAACTGCACATGCTTATGTTTAAAAGCAAGCTCCCGCACTTCTTTTTTAATAAAACTGGCAGCAACAGTAACATTGGCAGCAGGTGAATTATTTAAAACGGTATTGAGTTTTTCATAGCCAATTTCTCCCGCGCCTATTATAAGCATACGCAATTCTTCAAGCTTGAAAAATACCGGGAAGAGATTGTTTTTATCAGCACTCATAAATATTTTATTTAAAAAAGTAATGCCAGACCCGGCGAGAAGGAACCTGCCCAAAAATTATTTGAAAATTGTAAGCGATTCCGCATTCGCCGGCTGACGCCGTAATAAATTGCTACACAATCTTCTTTCTTATTACATAATCCCCGAAAGATTCATTAAGGTTCTTGTTGGCAGAAAAATCTTTAAGCAATACATCAAGCGTGTTTAATATTTCTGGCTCATCAATGTTTTCTTTATACAATTTGTTTAACCGCTTGCCGAGGGCATCAGCGCCGAGATAAATATTATACCTGCCAAGCGCAGTGCCTACAAAACCAATTTCCGCAGCATAAGGCCTGCCGCAGCCGTTGGGGCATCCTGTCATACGCACGTGCAGTTCTTCATTATTTAAATTATACCTGCCAAGAATCTCTTCAATTTTATCTATTAGTGAAGGCAGGTAGCGCTGCGCCTCAGCAAACGCAAGGGGGCAAGTGTTCAAAGCCACACAGGCTATAGCATTGCGCCGTACGGGCGAAGCATTTTTTGTAACCTGTATTACGCCATAATCCTGGAGTATATTTTCAATTTCATCCTTGTCTTCAGGTTTTATATCGCTTATAATTAAGTTTTGATTGCAGGTAAACCTGAATTGCGTCTTACCTGTTTTGGCTATTTCGTAGAATGCTTTTTTAAACTGCACTTTATCGCCGTCATATACCCTGCCGGCTTCAACAAAGGCGGTATAATAATAAAGTCCTTCATGGTTTTTGTGCCATCCATATTCGTCGTGGCGGATGGTTAGCTCATATTCCCTTTCAGGCTGAAAAGGTATGCCGCTTCTTGTTTCCACTTCTTTCTTAAATACATCAACACTCATGCGGTCAATGGTGTATTTAAGACGTGCCAGTTTTCTGTCGCTCCTGTTGCCAAAATCCCTTTGCGTTGTTGCTATTTCATAAACCACTTTAAACAAATCGTCTTTCTTTACAAAGCCTAACATGGAAGCAAGCCTTGGATATGTTTCGGCATTGCCATGCGTGGCGCCCATGCCGCCGCCGGCGCTTACATTGAAACCCACCAGTTCGTTGTTTTCTACAATCGCAATAACGCCCACATCGTTTGTAAAAACATCCACATCATTATAAGGCGGAATAGCAATGGCTATTTTGAATTTACGCGGGAAATACCTGTCCTGGTATAATTCATCTTTTTCAAGTTCAGGAGAAATCTTTTCTTCATCAAGCCATATTTCGTAATAACCATGTGTTTTAGGCAACAACAGCTTACTCAGCTTGCCGGCATAAGAAAATATTTCTTCATACACAGCGCTGAAACGCGGATGGGCGCTTGCAATAACATTGCGGTTTACATCCCCACAGGCTGCAATGCTGTCGAGCTTAACGGTATTAAAATCCTTTATAGTGGGTTTAATGTGATGTTTTAAAATGCCATGCAACTGCACCGTTTGCCTCGTTGTAATTTTAATAACACCGCTTGTATAGCTGTCGGTTACTTCATGCAGGGCAATCCATTGTTCTGCTGAAAGCAGGCCGCCCGGCAAACGTAAACGGATCATATAAGAATATAAGCGATCTAATTTTTTTTCAGCACGTTCATCCCGGCGGTCACGGTCATCCTGCATATACATGCCGTGAAATTTTATAAGCGCTCTGTCACTTTCGCGTATGGCGCCTGTATGTTCATCCAATAAACTTTCTTTTAAAGTGCCGCGCAGGCCTTTACTTTCTTTTTTAATTTTTTCTACTACTGATTCTGACATTAGTGGTATGAGTTATGTTAACCGGTTAAAATTTTTAACGTAAATCTTATGTAAGAACGGCTTGCTTTAATACACGTCTTTCGCAAACCTTCCTTCATCTTCCAGCCTGCTTAAATAGTCTGCGGCCTGTTCTTCATTAATGTTTGCTTCCTGGCTGATGATGCTGACCAATGTTGCTTCAACATCTTTCGCCATTGTGTCTTTGCAGCCGCAGATATAAATGTATGCGCCATTTTCAATCCAGTTAAACAATTCTCTTGATTGTTGCTTCATGCGATGCTGCACGTATATTTTTTCTTTCTGATCTCTTGAAAAAGCTGTGTTTAGCCTGGTAAGCAAACCGGAGTCGAATAAAGAAAGCAACTCGCTCTGGTATAAGAAATCTTTATGAAAATGCTGATCTCCGAAAAACAGCCAGTTTCTTCCGGGTGCACTTTCATCATCCCTGTGAAAAAGAAATGAGCGGAATGGTGCAATGCCGGTTCCGGGACCGATCATAATTACATCTTTGTCCTGCAGCGGCAGGCGGAAGTTATCGTTTGAATTGATATAAAATTTTACTTCATCGCCTTCATTCAAACCGGCGAAATGACTGCTGCAAAAGCCATGTTTTTCTTTATCATTTACCCAAAATTTATTGCGGCCAACCGTAATATGAATTTCATTATTGCCATGCGCATACGGTGATGATGAAATAGAATATAACCTTGGTGTAGTAGGTTCGAGAATAGCGATAAAATCTTCTAGCAAAACATTTTTTGTTAAAGGATAAAGCGCTAAAATATTTTTAAGATCAAGTCTTATCAAAGGCAATTCTGATTCAATAAGCTTTGCATATTTTTCGATGATACGCACAGGCAGATGCAGAATGTTTACCTTGGTCTTAAACAAATCAAATAAGGTGAATTGCTCGTCTTTATATGTTACCGTTTTGTTTTTATCGGCTGAAAGCAGGTTTAATATTTCCAGCACATCTTCATCAGTGTTTACAGGCACAATACCCAAAGAATCACCGGGCAAATAATAAATGGCTTCTTCCGTGCCAATTTCAATATGAAATGTTTCTTTTAATGAACCTTTATCATTCAGATTGATGTGCGATTGTACTACGCCCTTATAAAAATGCTTTCCGTTTTTTGCCTGTTTGGGCTGTGGTTTTGGCGCCAGCAAATTAGCTGTTGTGGGAAGGTGATTTACAATGTTACTTATCCATGCTTCTGAAACAGGATAAAAATCAAGGTCTGATTTTTCAAGCGGCAAAAGCCTTATGGCGCCGAGTTCATCAAGGCGTGTATCTACATCTTCACCGGCCTTGCAAAACAATGGGTAAGAGCTATCGCCAAGCGCCAGTACCGCATATTTTAAATTAGAAAGATCATGTTGTTTTGCATACAGGTGATCATAGAATTTTTTAGCTGCAGACGGCGCTTCACCATCGCCATGTGTACTCATTACAACATACAGCGTGCTTTCTTTTTGCAGGTTGGTAACATTGTATTGGTCTAATGCTTTAAGCGTTACCTTATGCTGCTTGCTTTTTAAAACAGAAGTAAGTTTTGCAGCTATTTTTTTCGAATTGCCTGTTTCTGTTCCATACACAACTGTAATAACCAGTTTTTCTGTTGATGCAATAATCTCAGGTGATGTTGGCGGCGCTGCGGTGGTATTTTTATCTGACAGGCCTGCCAGGTAACCGCTCATCCAGATTATTTCATCCCTTGATGAATCCTGTATAAAATCTTTAAATGATTTGAATTTTTGTTCAGTCAACATTTTCAGTAATTTTTTGTGCGCCTTCAACAGGCCTGTTGATAAATGGATTTATTTTGAGATATGCCGTTGCGTCTTCAACACTGCGGAAATAATTTTCACCTGCCACATTATTGTTTTTATACCATGAAAAGTTTTTATGCAATCCTGCCACCTTTCCCATTATTACAATGGAAGGACTGTTAAACTGAATGGACTCTGCGGGAAAAGATTGCAACGTAAATGCATGTACACGCTGGTTAGGCGTTGTGGCCTGTTCAATTACAAGAAAAGGTATTGATGTATCGGCGCCTGCATTAATAAGCTGTTCAATTATTGAAGCAAGGTTGTTACTGCTCATATAAAAAACGAGTGTTTCTTTAAACGCAGCCAGTTGCTTCCAGCTTGCTTTATCAATAATACTGTTATTAAAATGCGTCAACAATTTAACACCGCTGGCAAAACCTCTTGCCGTTAACGGCACGCCTGTAAACGCAGATGCGCCTGATGCGGCTGTAATACCTGGAACAATTTCATAAGCTATATTATGGTCAGCGAGTGTTTGCAATTCATCATAAACATTGGAGAAGAAAGCAATATCGCCGCCTTTTAATCTCACCACTTTTTCATACAGGTTAGCAAACTGAATGAGCAGTTTATTTATGTCGGATTGTTTGTATGATTTTTCATTACCGCCCTGTTTGCCCACATCAATAATAATTGCATCAGGATTGGCATAACGCCCGATGATCTCATCGCCGGCCAGCCTGTCTGTAATAATCACTTCGGCCTGTGCCAGCAGGTTAGCGCCCTTAACAGTAATAAGGTCTGGGTTGCCTGGCCCCGAGCCGATAAAATAAATCTTCCCTGTATTTGCGCTTCGTGCCTCTGTTGGTGTATTGCTCATTTTGCTGTTGTTGATAATAGTGTTTTAAAACAAAAAGCCTTCTCTTGTGGAGAAGGCTTTATATAATTTCTTGCGTTTTTTATTTTGAATTATCGCAATACAAGCTCCTTCCCCTTAGAGATGTAACACATACAACAACACATGGAAGAAGGATTAAACATTTGCTTGCTTTGAGCAACAAATATAAAATGCTGGTGATAAAAAAATGAATTTTTTTTTAGTGATTTAAAAAATAAATGATCATTATAACAAAGCAAATGTTTGTTAGTATAGATTGGTTGGTTGATTAAATTGAATAATTGATAAGTTGAAAGGTAAGAAGCAGGAATTGGGAATTTGGAATAAACTCGTGAACTTGTGCACCTGTGAGCTTTTATTAAACCATATCATTATTTTAATTACTATGAGCCAGGAAAAATTACCCGAAGTTTGGTTAAGAGGCCCGCTGCCTTCCATACCACCGTTGTTGCAGCCGGTAGCACATGCACTCTTGCAGGCCGTTGAAGAAATAAATACCATCCTGCTTGATTTTAATGAAGATTTATTATGGAAAAGGTTTGCAATGCTTGCTTCCGTTGGTTTTCATTTGCAACATATTGCCGGCGTACAGGACAGGCTATTTACTTATGCGGAGGGCGAAGCATTAAACGAACCGCAGCTTGCTTATTTAAAAAGTGAAGGCAAAGAAGACGAAGCTGTAACGCTGGCATTTCTGCTGGAACATTTGCATCAGCAAACAGAAAAGTCAATCGAACAATTAAAGCAAACAGATGAAAGCACATTAACTGAAGTAAGATATGTAGGCCGTAAACAAATCCCTTCCACTGTAATGGGTTTATTGTTTCACTCGGCTGAACATACCATGCGGCATACCGGCCAGTTATTAGTTACTGCAAAAGTTTTGCAGGCTTTGAAATCTGAATAATCATAAGGCATTTATTTTTGAATTATATGCAATCTCCAATTGGTGTTTTTGATTCAGGTTATGGCGGCCTTACAGTTTTGAAAGAATTTACAAAACATTTACCCCAATATGACTATATCTATCTTGGCGACAATGGCAGGGCGCCTTATGGCAACCGTTCTTTTGAAACCGTTTATCAATACACATTACAGTGCGTAAGCTGGCTGTTTAAACAAAACTGCCCCTTAATTATACTTGCTTGTAATACTGCATCTGCAAAGGCATTGCGCACGATACAGCAAAACGATTTAGACAAAAAATTCCCAGGTAAAAAAATATTGGGTGTAATAAGACCCACAACAGAAATCATTGGTAATTATTCTGCGGCTAACCATGTGGGTATAATGGCAACGAGCGGTACGGTACAATCGCAGTCGTACCTGATAGAAATAAATAAGTTTTTTCCCCAGATAAAAGTTGTGCAACAAGCCTGCCCTATGCTTGTGCCGCTGATTGAGAATAACGAATTTGAAAATGAAGCGGCAGATTATTTCATTCAGAAATATATTAATGAACTATTGCAGCAGGATAATAAGATTGATACAATATTGCTGGCCTGTACGCATTATCCATTAATAAAAAAAAGGATCGAAAAGTTTTTGCCGGATGGCATTAGTGTAATTACACAAGCCGAAATTGTTGCAGCAAGTCTTAAAGATTATTTGTACCGCCATGCCGAAATAGAAACACAGCTTACAAAAAATAAAGCTATTCAGTTTTATACCACCGATTCAGCCGAAGATTTTAATAATCACGCCAGTATTTTTTATGGAAAGGAAGTAAAAGCGAAGCATACAGAGTTGTAATCTTTATTATCAATAAAGAAACCTCTGTCAGCGCCCCGTCTCTCTGCGATATAATTTATTCTGATCAGGTAGTTGCCACTTCTTTTTCCCAACCGGTTTCTTTCAGCGCCGGGTCTTGTTCTTTCTTTAAAAAGTCGCCTTGTAATGATGCGCTTCCTGCACTATCGTTCATTAATGCATCATCCGGTAAAACTTTTACGGGCTCTTTCCATGATGTGCTTTCATCGTTATAGGCAGGATTAGATAAAGAATTGTAACAGGAAATTAAGCTCCATCTTGGCTTGTCACTTGTATTGGCTTCTGAACGATGTAAAATATTGCTGTGAAAAAACAATGCATCGCCTGGCTCTAATTCCACATACACATGTTCCATCGTTTTAAGTGCATTGTTTACCATCGTCATATCTGCACCAACCTGTTCACCCGCAAACCCATGATTTACCCTGCCCAATTTATGCGAGCCTTTTATCACCTGCAAACAACCATTGGCTTTATTGGCTTCTGTTAAAGCCACCATTACACTCACTAGCTGGTTCGGAAACAAAAACTGGTTTTTATACCAGTAGCCATAATCCTGGTGCCATTCCCATGCGCCGCCCACCTTTGGTTCTTTCTGCATCAGTTTTGTATGAAAATGACAAACAGGCGCATCGCTGTCTAATAATTTTGCAACGGAATGCACCATGCGTTCGCTGCGCAAAACACAGCTATACACATCATCGCCGGGCGTAAACCATAAAGTAAGTTTTGTTTTCTTGCCCGTTTGATCGTTCAGGTCGAGCGCATTATTTTTTACTACATCATCGCTTACTGCAATATGATAAAGTTTATCAATTTCAGGTTTTGTAAAAAAGCTTTTTACAATCACGTAACCATCGCGGTTAAAAGTATTTACTTCAGCATCGTTGAGAATATGTGCCATAACAATCGTTTTAAAGCCGGAAGGTAAAAATTATTGATAAGATAGAACGCCGCACAAGGTTAATCAATCTGTTACACCCGGCTATTCTTTAGTTTGTCAATTTTAAGATAACCAATGTGCAACGCATCATTCAATGCGTTTTCAGCGGGCGAAAGACTTATTGAATATTTTTCTTTTATATACGCCGGCAATATATCTTCAATTCCATACAGGTCATCCACATCAATACCATATTTATCATCAATATGGCTTTCCGCACCCTTAAAACCACAATGCTTGTAAAAAGCAGTTTGTTTCGATTTGCGGATGGCTTCACCCTTATCTTTTGCTGCCGTTACAATTTTATAATGATATTCTTCGAACTCGTTTTCTTTGTAACCGCCGAGATTTATAAAGAATAATTTTAGCCTGTCTTCATTAACAACATCGCTTCTTTCCCTTATTTCAACTACATAGCCATCCACGTTTTTTATTTGCCGCCATGCATCAATATGGATTTTACCCTCTGCCTCTTTCCAGAAATCAATCATTTGATCAACCAGTTCATGCAGGGTTTTTCCAATTCCAAAAAACACATCATGCTGTTCTGTAAACCTGCCCTTTGGCGTGCAGCCTATAATTACCATGAAAAGTTTCAGCCCGTTCATATCCATTGATTATCGCGATAAAAATACGCATTCGTTATTCATCATTTAATGTCATTCACTTAAGGTTTAGCCACGAATGCACAGATCTTCATTTATGCATCTGTACCCGATAAATATCTTCACACTCACAATTCATTTACCTTTGCGCAAATTTTTAAGATGGCAAGTTTTGAAGAATTAGGGTTGAATGAGCATTTGCTCGCATCAGTAGCAGAATTAGGATTTGAAAACCCAACGGCAATACAGGAAAAGGCAATACCGGTTTTATTAAGCGGCACAAAAGATTTTATAGGCCTTGCCCAAACCGGTACCGGTAAAACGGCAGCCTTTGGCCTGCCCTTGCTGCAGCTTGTGGCCGTAGCCGATAAACATCCGCAGGCATTGGTAGTTTGCCCTACGAGGGAATTATGCATACAGATTGTAAACGAAATAGAAATATTTAAAAAGCGGGTTCGCGGCATGCACGTGGTGGCAGTATATGGTGGCGCAAGCATTGGCATGCAGATAAAAGATATTAAAAAAGGGGTACAGTTGGTAGTGGCAACGCCCGGCCGCCTGATTGATTTGATTGAACGCAAAGCTATTAACCTCGAACAGATAAAATATGTGGTGCTTGATGAGGCGGATGAAATGCTGAATATGGGTTTCCAGGATGATATTGAATTTATTTTACAGAATACACCAAAACGTGATGCCACCTGGTTGTTCAGCGCAACCATGCCGCCGGAAATAAGAAAGGTGAGCCGCCGTTATATGAATGAACCTTTTGAAGTAACGGTTGGCAAAGCCAACACCGGTAATAAAAACATCGATCACCAGTATTTTGTAACGTCTGCGCAAAACCGGTATGAAACATTAAAGCGCCTGATTGATTTTAATCCGGGCATTTATGGTTTGATATTCACCCGCACCAAAGCCGATGCACAGGAAATAGCAGAAAAGCTTACACGGGAAGGTTATGATATTGATGCTTTGCATGGCGATTTAACACAGGGGCAGCGTGATAAAGTGATGGGCCAGTTTCGTGATAAAAGTTTACAGTTATTGATAGCAACAGATGTTGCAGCGCGTGGTATTGACGTGCAGGGCATCACGCACGTTATTAATTATGAATTACCCGATGATGTTGAAGTGTATACGCACCGCAGTGGAAGAACGGGCCGTGCAGGTAACACCGGCATCAGCATGAGCATTGTGCACACGCGTGAAATGTATCGCTTAAAGCAAATTGAAAAAATTGTGCAGCAGCCATTTCACCGTATTGAAATTCCATCGGGCAAAGATGTTTGCCGCAAACAGTTTTTCTTCTTTATGGATAAACTATTGCAGGCCGATATAAGCCATGGCGATTATCAAACCTATGTACCCATGCTTGCCGAAAAATTTGCTGACGTAAGTAAGGAAGAAGTGCTGAAAAGAGTGGCAGCGCTGGAATTTGACCGTTTCCTGAAATATTATGAGAATGCCGAAGACCTGAACACGCGCCAGGCAGCCAGGGAGCCGGGCGGTGCAAAAGGGGCGAGGGGAAATGAAAGGCGTGATGACAGGGGCAAAGGCAGGGGCCGCCAGGAGAATTATGGCAGCGGTAATTATACGAGGCTGTTTGTAAATCTTGGCAGTAAAGATGGATTTTATAAAGCAAGCTTTTTACAGTTTATTCTTGACATGAGCGACCTGCGTAAAGATGTGCTTGGCAAAATTGATATGCGTGAAATGAATAGCTGGGTTGAAGTTGACAGCAAGGCTGCCAAACAAATGATGCGCTCTCTGGATGGCAAAAATTATAAGGGCAGAAGAATAAGAATGAATGAAGCCAACAGCCGTTGATTCGTTGAGTTGTATTGATTGAAAAAGAGGGTCGGTCAATATTCAACAAACGATAAGACTTATGCTTGTCAGCATGGTTTTTTTCAGAATTACAGCAGCGTTTGTTCACCGTAAAATAATTTCCCGTTTACAATTTTTGCAGGCTGTGTATAGGTATGCGCTGTTGCTTTATTCACTTCCATTATGTGATGCACCAGCCATTCGTTTAGCTTCAAATAATCCGATACCATAGAACGGTGGCAGCTCCACCAAACCGCTTCAGAACACATATATGCCGTTCGTTGTTGCACGGCCATTGCTTCCAGTTGCTCAATACCTTTTTTAAAATCATCTGTCTCCATATAATCTGCATAGCCCCTGAAGGCAGGATGGCGCCAGCCCGTATTATTTGAGTCTTTATGTACCGGCCTTCTGCCGCCCAACTGTTTTAAATGCACATAAGCTATTCCATCTGCAGGCATTGATTTTTCAAGATTTTCTTTATTGAACTGCGGCACACGCCTTGAGCCGGGAAAGCTGCGTATATCTGCCAATAATTTTATATCAAATGAATGAAGCATCTCAACAAAATGTTCCAGCGTTCTTGTGGAATGCCCTATTGTCCAAATTTCTTTAGTGTGCATTTATGATTCTTTTTATTAAAAACTGATGCTTTTTATTTAAGTAGAACGACTAATAAAAGCAATATTGTTACATTTATTTAATCTGAATTATATGCCATTCTACCAAAACATTAATACACGTACCGTTAATGGCAAACGCACCATTGAAAGGTTGCTTAAGTTACGTATAAAACTTGATAACGAAATACCTCAGAAGCATCTTGAAAAAAACCTGCTCATTGCATCGTGGAATATACGTGAGTTTGACTCGCCTGCTTACGGAGACCGGCTTGAAGAAGCATTTTATTATATAGCGGAAATTGTTTCAAAGTTTGATATCATAGCCATACAGGAAGTGAGGCAGGATTTAAAGGCGCTTAAAAAACTGATGCGTCTTTTAGGAAGTTACTGGGAATATATTATTACAGATGTTACTGAAGGCAGGCTGGGTAATAAAGAGAGGCTGGCATTTGTGTTTGATACTAGGAAAATAAAATTCGGCGGACTTGCCAGTGAAGTTGTGCTGCCACCTTTTGAGACAAAAGATCCTGATACCGGGCAAACGGTTTATCAACCTGCTAAGCAGCTTGCCAGAACGCCTTACCTCTGCGGATTTAAAGCAGGCTGGGCAGATTTTATGCTCTCAACTGTTCATATTTTGTATGGCACATCTGCTGCCAATGACCCGCGCAGGGTTAAGGAAATTAAAGACATTGCCGATGCCCTTGCACGAAAAGCTGCTGATAAATTTGAATGGTCAGACAACCTTGTATTACTTGGTGATTTTAATATTTACAGCCCGGAAGATGAAACATACTCTGCTATTTTACAGGCAGGGTTTGAAATACCGCCACAACTGCAAAACCTTCCTTCAAACGCTTTGCAAAATAAGTTTTACGACCAAATTGCTTTTAAAGTAAAGCCCGGCCGGTTTGAGACCACAGGCAATGCAGGTATTTTTAATTTTTATGATGTGGTGTTTACAGAACAGGATGAAGAATTATATATACCTGCAATGGGCGATCGTTATTATATAACAAGCGAAGGCAATGA
>JAEWJV010000040.1 GCA_023386395.1 Bacteroidota bacterium | reverse complement strand
CACCTTTTCAGCATTGGCAAGATAGCCGCGGTTTACACCTGGTTCTGCTGTTTGCACCAGTGTTTGATAATCTTTTATGTTAGTATTATATGCCGTTAAATTTAAAGTGGTGCCGGCAAAAGGAGTTGTTTTTATACCAAGTTCCCAATGTTGCACATGCTCAGGTTTAATAACGGCAAGTTCAGTCATAACACGCCCGTCACTTGTTGGAAGGCCCCCAAGGTTAAGCCCCACAGATTTGTAAGCTGTGGAATAAGTGAGGTATGTATTAACCTGCTGCGCTATTTTGTATGACAGCGTGGCGAGATAAGAAACATTATTATTATCAGTGTTTACATTAAACTGCTGATCAGTATAAACTGCTTTCTTTATAGCAATCAAGTCAGGATCGGTTGTTTCAAGGCCTCCGTAAGTTTTCCTGTCGAAATCAACTTTCTTTTTATCGTAGTTATAACGAATGCCGCCTAATAAATGCAGCCTGTCTATAATTTCCCAATCCAGTTGTGCAAAAGCAGCGCCGCTGAAGGTTTCAAGATCTGAAATTGTATGAATGCCATACCCATCAAGCAAGCCTGGTGTTGTCCATTTATCGCTGCTTGAATTTTGTGAAAACCTCCATTGATCAGCACCTGATTCTTCTGTATGATAAGGATTGGTTTTAAGGTTTTGGCCAATCGCAAACAAACCAATAACGCCGCTGATGCGTTTATTGATGTTGCCTGCATAGCGTATTTCCTGCGACCATTGATTATGTTTGGATGGCGCCTGTGATAATTGTAAAGATGAAAGACCTGTAAAGTCACGGTCATTGGAAGGCCCCCATTTCCAGAACCGCCATGCTGTAGTGGATGTAAGCGTACCCATGCCGAATTTGAAATCCATATTTAATGAAGTGCCGCCTAAATCATTGTCTGAATGCCATGGCGTGTTATGATCTATAACGCGGTCAAATGGGTTTGCAGAAGGCAGCTTATAATTCAGATCGGCAATGATGGCATCAAATTGACGATAATCTGCACGCATTGTTTTTACAACACCTGCAATTACCTGTGCATAACCATTCGGGCGCTGTGTGGAATAATCACCTGCAAGTGTTATATCAATTTTTTCTGAAGGCGTGAATAATAGCTGGCCACGTAAGCCAAGGTTATTCATGTCGTTTACTTTCTCATCTGTTTTTACATTTTTAATAGTGCCGTTACGTTGTGTGCCGGAGAACGATAAACGGCCTGCTACGTTTTTAACGATCCTGCCGGTAAGAGAAGCCTTCGCCTGTATGTAACCATAATTGCCATAGCTCATTTCAAAGTTTCCGCCGGGTTTAAAAGTTGGTTTGCGTGTGGTAATTACAAATGCGCCTGCCGTTGTGTTTTTGCCAAACAAAGTGCCTTGCGGGCCACGCAAAACTTCAATGCGGTCAACATCAATAAAATCAAGTGTTGTGGCTGCAGGCCTTGCATAATAAACACCATCAACATAAAAACCAACGCCGGGCTCAATGCCATCGTTGGTTAAACCGTATGTTGTGCCCTGGCCTCTTATATTAAGCGCCGTATTGCGGGGGTTTGAAGAATATAATTGAACGGAAGGGATTAATTCTTTTAACCTGTTTACATTAAATGCACCGGCTTCATTAATGTGGGCGCCGGTTACTATTGTTATCGGCATAGGCACATCCTGTAATATTTCGCGGCGGCGGCGGGAAACTGTAATAACAGTATCTGTTTTGTATAATGATTGCAATTGTATTAAAACATTGTTTGTATTCCTGGTCCTGACAACAAATTCTGCCGGAGAAAAACCAACAGACGTAATGACCAGGGTAAAAGGATATTTTTCTTCAACGATTAAAGAGAAGCGGCCGGACGAATCTGCGCTTATGCCATTGGAAGCACCTTTTATAACGAGGCTTGCAAAAGGAACGCCTTCATTTTGTTCGTTCACCACACGCCCCGTAAACTGTGTAAAGCCAAACAGGGGAAATGTCAGGGCAAATATTAAAACAGTCAATAATTTCATGAGCAGGTTTTTATTAAAATATAATTCCTATGGATTTAATAGGAATTACAAACATAAAATATTTCTTCAGAAATCAAAATTTATTATAATCTTTTTTATTTCTTATTTGAAGGGCTTTGCTGATTTCATTTTTGTGGTGCAGCACATTGTGGTATTAAAGCTAAGGCTGATCTAAAGTTCTATCTCCTTATCAAAAGTTTAGTACAACATGCAGGATTTTTAATGCACAGGAATTATAGTTATAATTCATAATGATAAAGGGCTTATAAGTTTTTTTTAAATTAATTCCTACTAATTTGGTAGGAATTATATAAACCTGTTAATTTGCATCCCATTAAGACCGCATAATGTTTACCGGAAAACATACCTCTTATTTTTTTAATACAGCATACAATTGCAGAGTAACATCATTATGCAGGCGAATGTGCTGTTGTGGTTTTCCGTATCAACTTTCGTTGTTATAACGATTTCTCCATACAAGCAGGGCTAAATCTTTATTTATAATAAACTAAAATCTTTAACCATGAAAGAGTAAATAGTTATTAAAAAGTAGCCGGAAACTGTTGCAGCAGTTCCGGCTCATGAACCAACAATACGCCGTGGATATATCAGCAAAAAAATTGCTGCACTGGCATTATTATTTAATTCAAAACAAAGCTAATGAAAATCTTTTTCGGGCAAGTGTTATGCCTTCTTCTTTTAACACCGCTACTTGTTTCAGCACAACAGAATACTGAACCTGTTGTTAATTCAGTTATTTCAGGTGTAGTTACAGACAACAAAACTAACCTGCCTTTGGAAGGCGCCAATGTTCGTATAAAAGGCATCACCAATCAAACGCTTACCAACGATAAGGGTAAGTTCAGTTTAAAGACAGCGCAGAAATTACCACTGGTGCTTGAAGTGAGTTTTATTGGTTATAAGCCGGCTGAAGTAGTAGCGAAATCCTATACTATAGATATCGGTTTGCAAAACACGGAAACCGTGCTGAACGAAGTAATAGTAACCGCAGTTGGTATTAAAAACACCAAGCGATCTATCAACTATTCGGTTCAGAATCTTAAAGCCAATGAAATTACTTCTACAAAAGAAACCAATATTGTATCTGCTTTAAGTGGCAAGGTTGCCGGCGTACAGATTAATAACAGCAGCGGGCAGCCCGGCGGTTCTGCCACCATACGCATAAGGGGCAGTTCATCTGCCCTGGGCGAGAACTCTCCGTTGTTCATATTAGACGGCATGCCGGTTGATAATTCTAATGTCGGTTTGAACATTCAGAATGCAAACCAGATCGTCAATCAATCGAACCGTGCTGTTGATATTAATCCAAATGAT
>JAEWJV010000571.1 GCA_023386395.1 Bacteroidota bacterium | reverse complement strand
CAACAGGCCTTTCTTATACCTCGGGCGGCAGCGGCTTCTTAACCAATGTGGGCGAGACAATGAGCGAAGGTTTGGAAACGGAACTGCATATAACTCCAATAAGAAATGCTGATTGGCGCGTAACTGTGGGCGGTAATTTTACTTACCTGAATAATAAGGTGATTGAAATCAGCGATGATGTTGACCAGCTAAGACTGGGTGGATATACTGATGGCTCAGGCATTTATGCCGTAGCCGGCCAGCCTTTCCCGGTTATCATGGGTTTTGATTACGTTAGGGATGACGCAGGCCATGTTATCGTAGATGCTTCTACCGGCGAGCCTTCAAAAGATGCAACTTTGAAAATTTTAGGAAGCTCTGTTCCTAAATACCGCCTTGGCCTTGACTTCGACGTTCAATACAAAGGATTTGAACTAACGGGTTTATTCCAATACAGGGGCGGCTATGATATGTATTTTGGTTCAGGCCCGGATGTTGATTGGGCTGGTACAGGTATAAGAACTACCCTATTCAACAGGGGACGTTTTGTATTTCCTAATTCTGTATATGAAGATCCTAATAAACCCGGTACATATGTTACCAATACAAATATTACGCTCACTGATGGTAATGGTAACTCAGGTTTCTGGACTGATGAAACCAACAGGGATATTTCATCTAACTATGTATCATCCGGCGCTTTCTGGAAATTAAGGGAACTTTCTTTAACATATCATCTTCCCCAAAGTTTGTTCAAAAAAGCTGCCTTTATAAAAGGAGTTGATGTGAGCGTACAGGGCCGTAACCTGTTTATATGGCTTCCCAAAACAAATTTTTACACCGATCCTGAATATAGTGAACTTGCAAGCACCAGCAATGCCATTGGCATTACTGGTATAAGTTCAGCGCCTCCTTCACGTTACTATGGCGGCACTATTGCAATAAACTTTTAATGACGAATCAGTGTAATAATTTCTAAAACTGAAAATAAAATACAATGAAGAGAATTATCAATATAGGATTTTTGGGTATAGTGCTGGTGTTTGGGTTTACCTCGTGTAAAAAGTACCTTGATATAAACGAAAATCCAAACTCAGCAACAACATCAACACCTGAGTTAGTGCTTTCACAAGCGCTTACTGCAACAGCAAATGTTGTGAGTACATATAACTCAATGGGCGCCCAGTTGGGCGGCTTTATGGCAAATGCAGGTGGTTATGGCGGCTTTGGTTCTGCTGTTACCTATAATTTAGGTAACTCTGATTTTCAGAACTGCTGGAACCTGGCCTATGATAATCTTACCGATTACCAGTGGATAAATGATACCACAGAAAATAATGATGATTATAATTATTATAATGCAGCCGCGAAAATTATGAAAGCCTATGAATTTCAGTTGCTGGTAGATACTTATAATGATGTGCCTTATGTTAATGCATTCCAGGAAAAGGAAAATCTTACACCTGTGTATGATAAGGCCCAGGATGTTTACCAGGCGATTTATGCTTTACTGGATGATGCTATTCAGCGTATCAACGATGGTGCTTCTGTTGGCAACATCCAGCAGTTTTCTGATAATGATGTAATGTTTGATGGTAATATGGATAACTGGAAAAAGCTGGCAAATACTATAAAGCTGCGTATTGCCATTCGTGGAAAATCAGGCGGGCTAACTTTCAATAATACTTATGACCCGGTTGGATTTTTAACAAGCGATGCAATTGTAAACCCGGGCTACCAGCAGGCAGACGGAAAACAAAACCCCAAGTATAATACATGGGCATACACTTATACTGCATCAGCAGCCAACAGGGCCTGGGTACCTACCGATTGGATTGTTTCGTTTTATGATGGTTTGAATGATTACAGAGGCTTTATAATAAATTCTTACGATGCCTCAACCCGCGCTACTAACCAGTTAGGGTACGAAAGTAACAGCGTTCGGTCAGCGCCATCTGCAGGCAGCTGGTTAAGCACGTATGTTTCAGATGTTGCCAACAATAACTTTGGCGTGTTAAAAGGCTATTCAGCAGGTATGATGATCTTTTCTTTGGCCGAGTCTGATTTTCTTAAAGCAGAGGCCGAATTAACAGGGGAATTTGGGGTTTCTGGCGATGCGGCAGCCGATTTTTATACAGGTATTAAGGCTTCATATAAATACTTGTTTACGAAAAACGATGGAGGAGATGCGGCAGAAGAAGACTTATATGGTGTAACGTATGATGTATTATATGACGACTACATCGCAACTAATGCAGGCACATATCTTGTTGACTACTCCGCTGCTGTGTCTGACGCACAACGCCTGGAAGCCATTATTACCCAAAAATATATTGCGTTAAATATGGTGAATTCAGACCAGGCATGGAATGATTTCAGGCGTACAGGCTATCCTAAAATTGTGAATGGTTCAACTGACGGTACAAAAACCTTTGCTTCTTTGCAATCCGTGAGCACAAGGCCTGATAAATTGCCTTCCAGAATTTTATACCCTACCAGTGAATTGTCTTACAACAATGCGAATTTGCCCAAGGATATAAGTGAATTTAATTCCATGATCTTCTGGGACCCTAATTAATTATGGCATTTAACTTTTTAATAAATTAATGCATACAAAATATAAATATGAAAAGATTACTTAAAATAAGCGGTTCATTACTTCTTTTATCAAGCCTGTTTTTGACCTCGTGTTTAAAGGACGATTCTTTAACCTTAAACACAGATTTATCAGATAATGTAACCGAATTTGGCAATACAGGTTCAGTAGCTACTGCGCCAAGTGCCGGTGCTGCACCAAGATTTGCTATTGACCTGGGATCACTGAAAACCGGTGATACCGCATCATTTAAAGTTAACGTAAATTATGCAGGCGATGAAATGGCGCCGCAGGATATTAGTGTAGCTGTAGATATAGACGAATCATTACTCGCCACCTATAATGATGCGCATAGTGTTGATGACGCTAATTATGTAGCGCCTCCAACGTCTCTTTTTAAAACAAGCTTTCCAATAACGTTGGTTATACCGAAAGGTCAGCAAATGGCGCAAACAACAATAGAAGTACAGCTTACAAGTGATTACGATTTTAATGCCGCCTATGCGCTTCCTTTAAAAATTGCTTCAACATCTGTAGGTGAAGTAAGCGGTAATTTTGGAACTGCTTTATATTCCCTGAATGTGAGAAATATATATGATGGCAGATATCATGTAACCGGCACGTTTGTAGATGTTACAAGCCCGCTTTTCACAGCTTCTTATCCAAAAACCATAGACCTAGTTACAACAGGTGCTACTGCCAATGCATATTACGATCCGAATTTGAATAGCGGCACTTATGGCTATTCTTTTAGTAATAATGGCGCAGGTTCATACTTTGGTAATTTTGGGCCTGTTTTTCATTTTGACGGAGAAGGAAATGTGACTAGTGTATCTAATTACAGCGGTTATGCTGGTAATTCGCAAGCCCGTGATGCACAAATTGATCCTTCAGGAGTAAATAAAATATCCTTTAATGCTGATGGTACTCCAAAAGAGATTAATGTAAGTTACTATTTGATGCAGGGAGGAAGTGTTAAAGCTAAGATTACCGAGAAGTTTGAATATATAGAACCAAGATAGAACCAAGGCCATAAGAATCTTCTTGCCAAAAAAGCCGCTTCAATAATTTGAGGCGACTTTTTTTATTATAATTATCTATAAAATTTACATAACGGACCTACATCTTAACATATCTTAAATCCCCCGCTTTTACAACCATATCCAAGAAACCATAGATTTGCCGAAAATTCCCTCATGCGTTTTTTCAAGCCTGTTATTGCAGCCGCTGCTTTGATGATTGCGTTTGCTTCCTGCAAAAAGGATTCTAACTCTATAGATACAACGCCAAATTTTTATTTTGTAAATGGCGGCCCGGCCGGGTTTGATGATAACCTGATCTTGTTTCCCTCTGCCGATACGCTTACTTTCAATATGATTATATCTTCCACCTACCTGCCTTCAAAAGAGGTGACCATTATGTTGAGCGTGGAAGATTCATCCCGCCAGTATTATAATTCCGTGCATTTCACCAACTACCAGCAAATGCCTCCCACCGCTTATAGTTTTCAAACCAGTATTACTGGTACTACAGAAAGCGTTTATGATACCATTCCCGTAAAGCTTAATAAACAGTTTCTTGGTGGCGAAGACTATATGCTGCCTGTAGTTATAACTTCCATTAGCCAGTATAAGCTGGATACAAGCAGGCGGGTTTTATACCTGCATACTTCGGGTAATAAACTGGCCGGCATTTATGCTTCCACCAGTTTTAAAACAAGTTATGATGGCGATGCCGCCGGCGGTACCATCAGTGATACAGCCACTACCAAGTTAATCAAAAACCTGGCGCCGGTGTCTTCCACACAGTCCCAGCTTAACTATGCAGAGCTTGGCTCAAACGGCTGGAAATACCTGTTGACTTATGCAAACGGAACTTTTATTGTTGATGTGAATGACGTGGCAAAAAGCTCGGTACAATCCGGGTCATTTACCATTATAACATCCACGTTCAATCCGCTTACAAAAGATATTTATATTAAAAGCAGCTATAAAAATTTAAGCGGAGATGAACGTATTGTTGAAGAATCGCTAACATTGCAGAAATAAATTTACAGGTTATGGCAGATCAACCGCAGCAGCAGAACCAGCTCAACATAGAAATAAGTGAAGAAGTATCGGAAGGAACGTATGCCAACCTTGCTATCATAACACACAGCCATGCTGAGTTTGTAATAGATTTTGTAAATGTAATGCCCGGCACGCCCAAAAGCAAAGTAAAATCCCGCATTATCCTCACACCCATGCATGCCAAACGCTTTATGCGCGCCATGCAGGAAAATATTGAACGTTACGAAAATGTTCATGGAAAAATACAGGACCTTGAACAAGTTGAAATTCCGCTCAATTTTGGCGGCCCTACCGCTCAGGCATAATACCCGCTTCTCCAGGTAAAGTTTAAAGGTGGTAATACTTTCTTATTAAAGAAAACTAAATTCTCCTGCCGGTGAATGAGGGCTTTCATTTTTTTATGTAGCTTACATATTATGATTGGAAACAGGTTTGTAAAATTTGATCCTGCAGCGAACGGCAAAAGCAAATTTGAGCAGCTACTTGATATTTTCATGCAATTGCTTACCTATACCAGCGGCGATGCCGATGAAGCGCTGCAATGGATGAATGAGCTGGATAAAAAATACCAGCTTACAGATGATGAATATGGTATGGGCGATTTTATTGATGACCTGAAACGCAATGGTTATTTAAAGGATAATAATGAAACCGGTGCTTTGCAGATAACTGCTAAAAGTGAACAAAGCATTCGCAAAAAAAGCCTTGAAGAAATATTCGGGAAACTTAAAAAAAGCAAGCAGGGCGATCATGCAACGAATAAGCCGGGGCAGGGTGATGAAATAAGTCCTGATTACCGTCCATTCCAGTTTGGCGATATGCTGGAGCAGATTGATTTTACGGAAAGCATTCGTAATGCCCAGATCAATCATGGAGTAGAAAGCTTTCAGATGCATGAGGATGATCTGCAGATCCGCGAAACAGATTTTAAGGCGCAAACATCCACCGTGCTGATGATTGATATTTCACACAGCATGATCTTATATGGCGAAGACAGGATTACCCCGGCAAAAAAAGTGGCTATGGCTCTGAGCGAGCTTATCACTACAAAATACCCTAAAGACACGCTGGATATTGTGGTATTTGGTAATGACGCCTGGCCTGTTGAAATTAAAGATTTGCCTTACCTGCAGGTGGGCCCTTATCATACCAATACCGTTGCTGGTATTGAGCTGGCAATGGATATTCTGCGGCGCAGAAGAAACCCGAATAAGCAGATTTTTATGATAACCGATGGCAAGCCCACCTGTTTAAAAATTGGAGGCCGTTATTATAAAAATGCTTTCGGGCTCGACAGGAAGATCACGAACCGTTGTTTAAACCTGGCAGCGCAATGCAAAAAGCTAAAAATCCCTATTACTACATTCATGATAGCAAGCGATCCCTATTTGCAGCGTTTTGTAACAGAGTTTACTGAAACCAATAATGGTAAAGCATTCTTTGCATCGCTGGATAAATTAGGCGCATTCATCTTCCGTGATTTTGAAAGCGGCAAGAGAAAAACCGTGTATTAAAGTTTGCCACAAAGCCACGAAGCCGCAAAGAAGAATGTAAATCATAAATTCGCAACTCTTATATAGCTTCAAATACCATGCTGTCAGATCAGAGGGAACATTTAGCTAAAGCAATTGTTGATTGCGCATTTAAAGTGCATAAGCAGCCTGGACCGGGCTGCTTGAAAAAGTATGAAATGTTTTGTTACGAATTGAGCAAAAAGGCATTGAATATTAAAGGCAGGTGGATATTCCAATTCTCTATGATAATCTCGTTTTCAATGAAGGGTTAAGATTAGATGTTTTGGTTAAAGATTTAATAATTTGCGGCATTAAAAGCGGTCGATTTAATAAATCCATTGTGGCAGCCTGGGTAATAAATCACCTTAAGCTTACAAATAAGCGTTTAGGTTTTCTGATCAACTTTAATATCCCTGTTATTAAAATATAGAATTAAATATTTGTAATATAATTAGAAAAGATAAGGTAATTAGTTTAGTGTCTTAGTGCCTTTGCGGCAAAAAAATTAATAATGAACATAGACAAGATAAAAACATTAGGCGAATTAAAAAGAAGTGGTTACAAATCCATTTCTGTGAAAGACGAAATAAGAAAAAATCTTATTGAAAGCATACGCAATAAAGAGAATACATTTAAAGGAATAATTGGCTACGAAGATTCTGTAATTCCCGATACAGAAAGAGCATTGTTAAGCCGGCACAATATTTTATTCCTTGGTTTGCGCGGGCAGGCAAAAACACGCATGGCCAGGCAAATGACAGATTTGTTGGATGAATATATTCCGGTAATTGCCGGCAGTGAAGTAAATGATGACCCCCTGCATCCTTTAAGCAAATATGCCAAAGACCTTATTGCAGAACATGCAGATGAAACACCCATAACATGGCTGCACCGCAGCGGGCGTTACGGAGAAAAACTGGCTACACCCGATGTAAGTGTTGCGGATTTAATTGGTGACATCGATCCAATCAAGGCTGCCAATCTCCGTTTAAGTTTTGCAGATGAAAGGGTAATCCATTACGGCATTATTCCCCGCAGTAACCGCGGCATTTTTGTTATCAACGAAATACCCGATTTGCAGGCACGTGTACAGGTGGCGCTGTTTAATATTCTTGAAGAAGGCGATATACAGATACGTGGTTTTAAATTAAGAATGCCATTAGATATCTTATTTGTATTCACTGCCAATCCTGAAGACTACACAAACCGCGGCAGTATTGTTACGCCTTTAAAAGACAGGATTCAAAGCCAGATATTAACGCATTATCCAAAAACGATTGAAACATCCCTAGAAATAACGGAACAGGAAGCCGATATTCTCGAAGATCAAAAATCGCTTATAACTATAAGCGACCTGGTTAAGCGTTTAATTGAACAGGTGGCTTTTGAAGCGCGTAATAATGAGTATGTAGATAAAAAAAGCGGAGTGAGTGCAAGGTTGCCAATTGCTGCCATGGAAAATGCTTACAGCAGCGCCGAAAGAAGAAGCATTCGTAACAATGAGCAGCATACACAAATATGGATAAGTGACCTCGTAGGTATTATTCCTTCAATAACGGGTAAAATAGAGCTGGTATATGAAGGTGAACAGGAAGGTCCTTACCAGGTGGCAGTAAACCTGCTTGATAAAGCCATCCGCTCACAGTTCATTACTTATTTTCCAAATCCTGAAACATTAAAAAAGCGCAGGACAACAGGTAAAGCTTCACAGGCTGAAAAAGAAAATGATAATCCATATAAAGCTATAACAAAGTGGTTTGATGCGGGCAACCATATAGATTTAATGATGGATGCAAAAGATGCCGATAAAATAAATGCTTTGTATAAAGTGGATGGCTTATATGGGTTTGTAAAAAAGTATTTTCCGCATGCCAATGAAAAAGAAAACGCTTTATTAATGGAGTTTGTTTTACACGGCCTTGCCGCTTATTCCCTCATCAGCAAAAAAGTTATTGAAGGAAAGATAGAGTTTAAAGATCTTATAGGTAGCATGATGAACCTGGGCCAGATGAATTATAATGACGATGAAGATGATTTGAATGATGATAACTTCAGGTAACTGTAAAAGTTTAAAAGTTTACGGGTTCAATTGTTCACGGGTTTATTTTCAATCCTAAACCCAATTACAAAACTTTTGGTTTCTCAACTTTTCAACTAATCAACCTGTGCTTTAATTATTGCTATAATAATACAGCAGGTTGCTGTTATTATCTTCAAAAATTTCCCGGCTGTAATGCTGAATATCCTGCACCGTTATAGCCTGGTATTTGGAAAGTTCCTGGTTCATTAAATCTGCATTTCCAAGCAACTCATAATACGCCAGGCTGCTGGCGCGGCTCATCAACGAGATATCTTCAAATGCAATAATGCTTTCCGTTTTATTCTTTACTTTCTGCAGTTCTTCTTCGCTTATAATATATTCTTTTAACCGGGTCAATTCTTCTGCAATAGCATTTTCAGCAGCTTGCATCGATACACCTTTTACAAGCTTTCCTTCAATAGTGAGTAAGCCCGGATCGATGCTGCCAAAATGATAGCACTCAATATTGCTGAATAACCGCTTTTCTTTTACAAGCGATTGGTACAAGCGTGATGAAGCGCCGCCGCCTAAAATTTCTGTTATTAAATCAGCTGCATGATACCCGGCATCAAGCCTTCCGGGAATATGCCATGTTTCATAAAATGCATCCAAAGGAACGTCGGCTTTAATTTCTTCTGCATGTTTAACTGTTTGTTTTGGTTCGGCAGGTAAAAGATGCTGGTATTTGGCGCCGGATTCAATAGGGCCAAACCATTTTTCCGCAAGGCGTTTAATGTTATCCGTTTTCACATTCCCCCCAACCACCAATATTGCATTCACAGGCCTGTAATGCTTAAAGAAAAAATTCTTTACGTCTTCCAGTTTGGCATCTTCAATATGGCTAAGCTCTTTTCCTATCGTCATCCACCTGTAAGGATGCGTTGTATACGCCAGCTCCCGCATTTTATGCCAGGCATCGCCATAAGGTTTATTAATATAATGCTCTTTAAATTCTTCACTTACCACTTTGCGTTGCACATCCAGGCTTTTCTTACTGAATGCGAGACTTAACATCCTGTCGCTTTCCAGCCAAAAAGCTGTTTCTATATTTTCAGCGGGCAACTGGCAGTAATAATTGGTGAGATCGTTTGTTGTGTAGGCATTATTCTCGCCCCCGGCGCGTTGCAGCGGCTCATCATAATCAGGAATATTAATGCTGCCGCCAAACATCAGGTGCTCAAATAAATGTGCAAACCCTGTTTTTGAAGGTTCTTCATCCCTTGCGCCCACATCGTATAAAACATTTACAACAGCCATTGGCGTTGTATTATCTTCATGCACCAGAACGCGCAACCCATTATCTAAAACAAAACGATTATAGTGTATCATGTAAATCCTGAAAGTTTAAAATTTCAAAACGGCTGCAAACATTAAGAAGCTTCGGCTTGTAGTCTGAAGCCAACAGCCTGCGGCTTTCCATAACCCGGCAAACTTACAGTATGCTCTTAACTTTCAGGTAAATTATCTGGGGTTGACCCTTACGCATAACAACGACCCTCAATTTAGTGCGTGCATTTTGCAGTAAAATTTTATATGCCTGTATGTTATTGCTGAAGTTGCTTTCCACGCCCACTATAATATCCCCGCTTTGAAATCCTGCAGTTTCAGCAGGAGAGCTTTTTATAATATCAGTAACCGTAATGGCGCCGTTTATTAAATAAATGCCGAGACCGGTGTAGGAATAATCGAATGAATCAAGATAATGCTTATTTGGTTTGATATAAATTTCCTGTAATGGATAATTGATCCACATATTAAAGCGCCTGAGAAGATCGTTTCCCAAAAGGCCACCTAATACAGGATAATTGGTAACATTATAATCGTCTGAAAAAATATAGGCAGGCACCTTACGAAACCGGTAAGGCCCTATTTTAACTTCTTTTACTACGGAGAGCATCATATCTGTTTTTCCACCCAGGCCTTCGGCCTGCGATAAAAACATCTTTCTTTTCTTTTTAAAAATAACGCTGTCTTTTGCAAAATCATCATTCATTAATAAACACAGGCCCGCACCCGTATCAAGATAAAATTTGGCAAACACTTTATTGGCATCTTTTACACTTGCCATTTGCATAGGCAGGGTTGAGAACTGGGGTTTTAAAAGATGGCCGCCCCTGGGATATTTATAAGTGCCTACGGTGAAAATCCTTACCAATTGTTCATCATAATCAATATTAACAATATAGCGGCGGAAAAAACTGTAGCCGACAATGCCGTCTATATGCATACCATAAGCGCTTGATAGAATTTCATAATCATTTATATGAAAATCAAGACTTTTCACCGTAAGGCCGGGCAGGTTAAGGGAGTGATCTTTGGCAAATGAAACATATTTCATGCCTGCAATGCCGCGTACAATGCGGTCGCTTGGTTCAAGCTTAAGATTATAATAAGCGCAGGTTGCCGAATCAAGCGATATGCCGCCGCTGCCGGTATCAAGCACAAAATTCAGCGTGTCCTGCAAACTGTCTAATGTGCCATGTATAATAATAATGCCACCGGTTAATTGTGTAAAAGGGAAAGAGGTGATGATTTTTGCCGGCGGCGGTACAAATTCTTCCTGTGCTGCGAGCCTGCTACCTAAAAAAACAAGAATCAGGATACAAATAAATTTTATGCTGTGCTTAAAACCTGTGGCATTTTTCAATCGTTTAGTATTGTTCCTGTAATAATCGTTCATTGGTGTTATTGCAGTTATGAAAGTACGTTAGCTTTAAGGTAAATCCAAACCTCTAATGTAAATATAAAGCTGCTTTTGTTTAGTTTCAAACCATTAAGCAGCACAACGTATTCTTCAGTAATTTTGCTGTTGCATTTAAAACAGCAATCGTTTAACAAAAGACAATCTCCTAAAGATGAATGTTGCAGCGTTGTACCAAAAAGCCCTGGATTTTGAATTTTTAAGTGTTGAAGAAGGCGTTTATCTTTTTGAACATGCGCCATTAACCGACTTAATGCAGGTAGCCAATGAGCTGCGTAAAAAGCAAGTGCCGCATGGAAAAGTTACCTGGCAGATAGACCGTAATGTAAACACCACCAATGTATGCGTGGCTAATTGTAAGTTCTGCAATTTTTACCGTATACCAGGTCACCCGGAAGCGTATATAACTGATATGCCTGTGTATCGTAAAAAGATACATGAAACATTAAAGTATGGCGGTGATCAATTGCTGCTGCAGGGTGGCCATCACCCCGGCTTATCACTCGATTTTTATACAAATACCTTCAGGCAGATTAAACAGGAGTTTCCCACCATAAAATTGCATGCTTTAGGGCCGCCTGAAGTGGCGCATATATGCAAGCTGTCAAAAAAATCGCATCGTGAGGTTTTAACTGAATTAAAAAATGCAGGGCTTGATTCACTGCCCGGCGCAGGCGCTGAGATTTTAATTGACCGTGTAAGAAGGTTAATAAGCAAAGGCAAATGCGGTGCAGACGAATGGCTGGCCATTATGCATGAAGCACATGAACTTAACATCACCACCAGTGCCACCATGATGTTTGGCCATGTGGAAACTATAGAAGAACGGTTCATTCACCTGGCGCGTATTCGTGAAGTGCAGGCCATGAAGCCGGAAAGTGCCAAAGGGTTTCTTGCATTTATTCCATGGACTTTCCAGGATGTGGACACACTGCTGGCACGCATACGCGGTGTGCACAACCTTACTACAGCCGAAGAATATATAAGAATGATTGCCATGAGCCGTATTATGTTGCCCAACATTAAAAACATACAGGCAAGCTGGTTAACGGTGGGCAAACAGACGGCGCAGTTGTGCCTGCACGCCGGCGCCAACGATTTTGGCAGTATTATGATTGAAGAGAACGTGGTAAGCGCTGCCGGTGCTCCGCACCGGTTTACTTACAAAACCATGCAGGAAGCTATTAAAGAAGCCGGTTTTGAACCCCAGTTGCGCAACCAGCAATACGAATGGCGGGAATTACCCGAAACAATCGTGGAGCAGGTAATAGATTATTAGAATTGTTATTGTTCGGTTTATGCATTGCGCTACATAGCTGCTATGCTTGTACTTGTTTTTTATTATTGATTGATTTAAAAATTGTTTGCAAAAATGACATCATTTAAATCCATCTTTCCATTTAATCAAACGGAAATAGCTGAATATAAAATAATGGATAAGGCAGCCATTGATAATGCATTGGCCCTTTCAGAAAAAATATTCCCGCACTGGAGCAGCAAGCCATTTGAATACCGTGCCGAAATACTGAAGAATGTTGCGAGGTTGTTGCTGGAAAGGAAGGAAAAGCTTGCAACGCTTATGACCAACGAAATGGGCAAGGTTATAAAGGAAGCTGTAGCGGAAGTGGAGAAATGTGCTTTGGGTTGTAATTATTACGCAGAAAATGCCCAACAATTTTTGCAGGATGAAATAGTTAAAACAGATTATAAAAAAAGCTTTGTTACTTACCAGCCTGTTGGCGCTGTATTCGCCATTATGCCCTGGAATTTTCCATTCTGGCAGGTGTTCAGATTTGCGGCACCCACGTTAATGGCCGGCAATGTGGCTTTGCTCAAGCATTCGCCAAACGTTTGCGGCTGCTCGCTGGCAATTCAGCAATTATTTGAAGATGCGGGTGCAGAACCGGGCGTTTTTCAATCTTTAATTGCAGATACCGGTGTGACGGAGAGAATTCTTTCCGCGAATATTGTACAGGCGGTT
>JAEWJV010000517.1 GCA_023386395.1 Bacteroidota bacterium | reverse complement strand
CGCTTGCCGGGCGTGCCTTTCAGCAGTGTGTCATAAGTTTGTTCAAGGCCAACTTTCTGTGCATTCTCTCTTTCTAAACCAATGGTCCTGAATGCCAGTAACTGGTAAGGGTTAAGGCGGATGTTTTGCACTTCGGCTATAAAACCGCTTTTATTTTTGCCCAATCTTACAAGCGGAAATGTTTTCAGTTGCTGGTATTCATCGAAGTTGACTTTCTTCTTTAAAGCAAAATAGCGGGCTTTGCTTTTGTAGCCTTTATTAAGAATGGCTTTATATTGAGTGGCTGTTTTATCCTGGAAAAGATCGGCGAGGCAAATACTTAAAGAGTCTATATTATCTTTAAAGACCTTGCCGTTATCCTTGATTAAGCCATCGGCTTTAAAGTCAACATAAATATCAAACTGCGGAATACTGGTACTGAGCATCTGGCCGTCTTCGCTGTAAATGGTACCGCGTTCAGCATCCACGCTTTCAATGCGGGTGTGCATGCTGTCGCTCATGCCGCGCCAATATGCACCCTGTACCTGCTGAATGTAAAATGCTTTACCAACAATACAGGCACATATTACAGCTATCACTATAAAACAGAGATATACACGCCATAATATGTCTTTCTTTATTTCCATTTTTGCGCTGTCAGCTATCAGTTATTGTTTTTTGTTGTTATTGAATCTGCCACCAGCTTTACCGGCGGTGTGGTGCCAGGCTTTAAACCCAGCGCCGCAGCAGCCTGCGTTACCTGCGATTCGCGGCTGCGGAACATTTCCAGGCTTTTCAAATTCTTGTATTCATATTCCATATCTTTCACCTGCTTCTGTGTTATGTTGATATCGCGGATGGTATTATCCGCCCAATGCCCGTTGGCTATATACACAATTGCCAGTACCGCCAGGAAGAGTAAAAAACCAAAATGCTTCACTATCCAGGCATAATTTATCCAACCCTTGCCCGGGGCAGTTTGCGTTGTTTCTGATTTTTTACTGAATAAACCCATTTAATAAACTTTTATACTATTAAACCTGATAGGTTCAGGAACCTGCCAGGCTGTTTGAATTTTTGCTGAATTATTGGATGTGGTACAAGGGAGTGACACAACAGTGACGCCACCTGCCTTGTCGCTTGTTACCAAATGATTTTCCAGCTATCGGTCTGACGCTTGTAAGGCGTCTGGCCGCGTTATATTTTTTCTGCAACACGAAGCTTTGCACTGCGCGATCTCGGATTTCGCTTCAACTCTTCTACACCTGGTGTTACAGGCTTTTTATACACTGTTTTGAATACCGTTTGTTTTTGTGCCGTACTGAAAGGATTGTTTTCATCTTCGCCTGTGCCTGCCTGTTTAAAAAAGTTTTTTACAATGCGGTCTTCTATGGAGTGGAATGTAATGATGGCAACTCTTGCGTGCGGCAGCAACACGGCGGGTAACTGATTAAGCATTTCGTTAAGGGCGCCCATTTCGTCGTTCACTTCTATTCTCAGCGCCTGAAAAACCTGTGCGAAATATTTATTGGGATTTCCTTTTACAACGGGCTGCAACATTAACTTAAAAGACCCTATATCTTTTAGCGGCATTGTGCCGCGCTGTTGTACAATATGCCTTGCTAATGTTTTAGAATTGGAAACTTCGCCGTACTGTTCGAATAATTTGTGTAGCTGTGGTTCGCTGTACTGCATTAAAACCTGCGCTGCTGTTTTTGCTGTGCGTTTATCCATGCGCATGTCCAACGGGCCGTTGAACCGCGTGGAAAATCCTCTCTCCGCCTCATTGAACTGGAAACTGCTTACGCCCAGATCTGCCAGCACTCCGTTTATTTTTTCATATTGATGCAGTTTTAAAAAGCGCTGCAGATGGCGAAAATTATGCGGAACAAAAACGAGCCGTTCGTCGGCCGGGATATTTTGCTGCGCATCGCCATCCTGGTCAAAGGCAATCAATCTTCCTGCTTCACCTAGTTTTTCAAGAATGCCTTTTGCATGTCCCCCACCGCCAAAAGTGCAGTCAACATACACGCCGTTCGGCTGAATATTAAGCGCATCAATAGCCTCATGGAACAAAACAGGAACATGATACGATGATTCAGGCTGCATATAACTGGTTTTAAAAGTTTATGCCGCCTGTAACATCTGAGGCAAGGCTTGCGAAAGCGTCAGATGAAAAATCTTCAAAGAGCTTTTTATACTTACCGGAATCCCAAATTTTTATTTTATCAATGTCGGAGGCGAGCAAAATGTCTTTCCCGAGCCCCGCATATTCCCTCAACGAAGGCGGCAGTAAAATTCTTCCCGCACTATCCAGCTCAACATAACTGGCGCCGCCAACAAACAATGTTCTGAATTGGCTTACCTTCGGATTGAATTCATTCAGTTTTTTAATTTTCTCTTCAATGGTTTCCCAGCTTTTTTGTGGATATAGCAACAAACATTTTTCAAAACCACGGCTTATTACCATAGTGGTGGTTCCTTCCGGCATTTGTTTTTTCAACCCGCCGGGGAGAAGGAAGCGCCCTTTGGCATCAATTGTTGCTTCATATTCACCCAGAAAACCAGCCATTTAGATAATTTAAAGAACGAATGTATAATATAATGACACAAAATAACACTTTTTCCCACTTTAATTTGGGATTTGGGCTTTTGATATTTTTCCACATATTTATTTCAGCGTGAAATTTAGTTGCAGTATGGGTTTCATCTATTTTTTACCAAAATTTTCCATGGTTTATGTGCAGATACGGTGGATAAGCTGTGGCTGGAGATGTATTAATTGTGATTTTAGAATTTTGAACGTAACAATCCTGTCACATTGAACAGATAAATTACTTGGTGCAACTTTGTATCCTTGAGGTTTCGAGCTTCGAGCCACGAATACACGAAGAAACACATAGAAGAAAATGAGTACTCCGAAACAATTACAGATAAAAGATTTTGATTACGATTTACCGGATGAAAAGATAGCTAAATATCCGCTGGCGGAAAGAGATGCCAGCAAGTTGCTCATATATAAAAACGAAGCAATAAAAGCAGATGACTTTATCCATCTTGCCAGGTATCTGCCCGAGAATTCGCTCATCATTTTTAATAATACAAAAGTGGTTGAAGCAAGGTTGCTGTTTAAAAAAACCACCGGTACAACCATTGAAATTTTTTGTCTTGAACCGGGTGATGATTATGCAGACATCACAACAGCCATGCTGCAGCAAAAGAAAGTTTTATGGAAATGCTTAATAGGCAATGCGAAGAAATGGAAAGATGAAATACTCGTAAAGAAGATTTTGCATAACGGGGAAGAAATTGAATTGAGTGCAAAAAAAATAAGCAGGCAGGGGGAGAATTTTATTATTGAATTTTCATGGAATGATGAACAGTTAAGCTT
>JAEWJV010000130.1 GCA_023386395.1 Bacteroidota bacterium | reverse complement strand
CCTTTACGCCATATACTGCATAAATTTCTTTCTTCTTTGTTTTATCATATTTTGATGTGCCCGGCGATAAAACTTCAATTACCAGGTGCGGTACGCCATGCACATAGCCATCGTCACCCAAAATATCCATTTGTTCTTCAGCCACAAAAAATATATCAGGACGGTAAACATTTTTTTCGTTAATGTAAATATCAACATCACTTAATACTTTCCCTATGGGATTAGCATTAAGATAATTACTAATGGATGTAAGAATCGTTCTTACAATGTCCTGGTGCTTCCAAACGGGTGAGGGTGACATAATTATATGGTCGTCTATTAACTGGCAACGGGTTCCTTCGGGAAGTATTTTAAATAATTCCAATGCTGTTCTAGGCGGGTGCAACATACTTTCCATACTGCTAATTTACGGAATTATAAATCTTTATTTTTATGGTCAATTAAAATGTATGCCATCATTCAAAAACAAAACTATATTCATTACCGGCGCAAGCCGCGGTATTGGAAAAGCTATAGCTTTAAAACTTGCTGAAAGTGGCGCTAATATTATTGTGGCTGCCAAAACAGTTGAAGAGGATGCCAGGCTCGGCGGCACTATTTATACGGCAGCAAAAGAAATTGAGGCTGCAGGCGGTTTTGCACTGCCCGTAAAAGTTGACATTCGTGATGAGGAGCAAATAAAGCAGGCTGTTGAAAAAGCCGTTAAAAGTTTTAACGGTATCGATATAGTTGTAAACAATGCTTCTGCTATACAATTAACAGACACAGAAAACACAGAGGCAAAGCGCTTCGACCTGATGTTTGACATAAACGTCCGCGGCACTTTTCTTGTAACTAAACATTGTCTTCCTTATTTAAAAAAATCAGCTAATGCACATATACTTACATTATCGCCACCATTAAATATTGATGAAAAATGGCTTGCCAGTCATGTTGCTTACACCATAAGCAAATATAATATGACAATGCTGGCAATGGGATGGGCTGCAGAATTCAGAAAGTATAATATCGCGTCCAATACGCTTTGGCCGGCTACAACCATTGCCACGGCTGCGGTTAAGAATTTATTGGGAGGCGATGCATTGATACAAATGAGCCGCAAACCTAAAATAGTGGCTGATGCTGCTTTTTATATTTTAAGCAAAGCGGCCGCGGTATGCACCGGCAATAATTTTATTGATGAAAAAGTGTTGGAAGCCGAAAATATAGCAGATTTATCAGCGTATGCCGTTAACCCCGGTGGCCCCCTATACCCGGACTTATTTTTATAACAGTTTTAAAAAGCAACGGTACTAATTACCTGTATTATTGTTGCTCGGGGCTATAGATATGCGTATTTCAATGCCGGCCCTTGTATTAATAATCGGCGCCGATGTGGATATGTACGGAATGATGCGCTGTTGTTCAAAATACAGTTTAAGATCAATGCGGTTATTAATTAAATAATCAATATTGGGTTGTATGCTGATCGTTTTTTGTCCGCCGGTACTGTAGGCTGCCGGCTGGTCAAGCCTGCTGTTGGTTTGCAGGTCATTCCTGAACGATAGATCAAGGCTTATATTAAGATCTGTTTTATCAGGATCAGCTTTTATAAACGGCAATTTAAACGGCATGTTCACACCCTTTTGCCGGAAAGTGCCGCCAAACGAAAATGAACTGCTGTTCACTTCACTCAACTGATAATCATACAAGCTCAAACTCAGTGTTCTGCTTTTCGCATATTCAAATCTTAATGACGTTTGCTCATTGGTGGTGATATCAAAACCTATTAATGGTGCAAACTGTTCCTGTATAGTTAAATTGGGAATAAGGAAATAGGGAATGTAGTTCCCGGAAACAGTGTCTTTGAAAGCAGGCTGGCCAAGGTGCAGCGGATCATAATACAGCAATGCACTGGTGAAGCTGTTCATGCTGAAGGTACTGGTATAGCCATGCGTAAGGGTGATGTTGCTGAATGTATTTGCGAGTGACGGAATTCTCGTTAACCCGGTATAAGTTATGCGCCAGTTAGGCAATGCACGCACACCGCTGAACGGGTTTGATTTTATGGTTGAATTGCTTTCATTGATTAAAGAAACCGAACCGGCATTCTTGCCTGTATAAGCTGCAATAAAGGATGGCAATAAAACATCCTGCTGATAACGGCCATAACCGGTTGGGAAGCCATCGGCCTGGTAAGTCGGAGCCTGGTTCCAGTATGGGTTTGCTTTGGCAAGCCTGTTGGCTACTATCAAACGGTTATCCTGGAACCTCTTAAACGTGTTGGATATTTGATTCGGATCAGATTTCTTAAATAATGTCTGGAAACTAATATAAGAAACAGAGAAGCCACCGCCTGCCAGTGGGCTTAAGTGATTAAATTCTTCACCGCCGGTCACGGTGGGAAGATTTTTAAATAATTCGGAATAATTTTTAGAAAATGTTTTTTGAATATTCAGGTCAATATTAAATTCCCGGAGCGGCTCAAGTTGTGCTGAAAAATTCAGTTGCTGCTGGTAGTCCTGCATATACAACAGGTTGAATAATGTGTCTTTTGTAATTACACCTTCTCTTGCTTTTTTATTCAGCCAGTTAGTATCCGGTTGCTTGCCGAAAATATAGGCATAGCCCGGCTGGCTGGCTTTTTGATCCTGTCCCAAATATCCGGTTCCGCTTGTTATGCCCGGCACACGGCTGTTATAATTTTCATTATAATTTACGGATGCATGTTTAACCATAGTTACCAGGCGGCCTACTGCTTTTACAGCCCCGTTTGGCCCTGTGGTTTGCCTGTTCTTCCGCTGCTGTTTACGGTAATCCCTTTTTTGCTGGCGCCATTTCTGCAATGCATGTCTTTTTTCAGTGCCTCTTAATTTATTACCGGAAGAATCTGTTATAACTTCCGCCCTTAGTTTTGGAGGCTGAATACTGTCGTTGGGGTTGGCTTCCGTATCCGTATTGTCATCTGTCTGGCTTACGGCAGTAAGAAATTTTGATTTGGAATATAATCTCGTTAAATCAAACTCTGCCGTCAGGCTGTTTTGCTGCGAGTTTTCTATAGTGTTGCCAAGGCTGGTTGCCAGTAAACTGGCACCTATCCAGTTATAGGTAGTTGCATAACTGTAACGGCCATTGATCCAGTCGGTAAGTGGTAATTTTGCAAAAGGGATATTATAACTTAAAGTTGCCCGCTGCTGGTACAGTGTATTTCTTCCGGCATGAAAAAAGTTTTGCCGCACCGTATCTTTTTTCGCTTTTGTATCAAGCTTTCCAAAGGGATCGTCAACGCGGGCAAAAGCCGTGGCGGAAAAATCAAGGTTGAGGCTGCGCGTAAAATCCCAGCGAAGGTTATAATACCTGTCAAACGTGAAATACTTATCGTACGTGGTATCTACCCTTTCAACTTTGGACTCGTAGGTGTTCACAATGCGCGGCACATACATGCCAAACTGCCGGTTTATGTCGTAGCGAACACTTAATAAGGATGGTATATAGTTAAAGTTGAAATCTTTTACAGGCGCCAGCCATGTGCTTTTATTCTTAATAAGATTTTTAAAGGGCTCTTTGAATTTTGAGGCATTCGTAAACGTATAACCAATACCTGCGCGGTAAGTTTTTATATTGTTGAGCGATATGGTTGGATTGGTTTGATCATATTCTGTATAAGAATAACTGAAGTCAAAATTGCTTGGGCTCCACAATTTTGTTGTTGTTCCGCGCTGCGCAAACCGCACATTGGTAAAGTTGATGGTTTTAATGGTGGTAATATCAGCTGCGGCTTTTCTTATAGAATCCCTTCTGTTACCTGCCATTCTCAGCTTGTCTTTATAAAGGATATCAAGATCGTAAGGGTCGTACTCCGGCGTTAAAATAGTTTTATTAATGCTTGCATAAACAGGTATGGATAAACCAACCGATTGCGGTAATAGTTTGCCCGCATCAATATTCAGGGCCGCATCGTACTGGAACATATTATCGCGGGCCCGCTGGTTTACCTGCTGGTCAATACTTCCAAAACCATAAGAATAGGTATTGGCTGAAAGCGATAGCGTGCCCAGGTCGGCCAGTTGCATATCTACCCTTCCCAAAGCAGCATAGCCGCCTTTTTCATCAATTTTGGAGAGCCTTAATTCATTGAGCCAAACTTCCGTGCTGATGGTGTTGGCGGTTTCATTTTCAATAGCGATTAGAATGCCTTCTACTTCTCCAAGGTTGGGGTTTCCTTTAATACCATATCTTCTTGAACCAACCTGTTCTGAATAATACTGGGTTATATTATTAGATGCTGCATTCCTTCTTATTTTAAGCTGAACGAGATCGTTTAAAATAAGTTTCAGGTTATTGGAATCTGGCCATATCTGCTGGGCGGTTGTGCTGCCAAATGATGTGATTTGCAACGGGATTTTTACTTCATAATAGTTATCAAGAAAATCCTGGCCAATACGGATTACTGCTGCAATTTGCCCGTTAGCCAACATTGGTTGCTGCGTTAACCCGGATTCAGCATGAATAAACATATCAACCTGGCCATATTGCCGCAGGTCGAGATTAAGCGTTTTGAATACAGCCCTTGAATCATTCTTTTGCAGGTTATTGATCTTTAAACTCATGGCCTGCTCATTTTGCAAAAGATTTACACCGTTATTACTTAACTCCTGCACGCGTTCAATGCCCGGTGGTATAACATATGGTATAGGCTGGCGGTTGCTGTTTTCTTCCACATTCACTGCCAGCACATTCATAACTGTGGGAGAGTTGGAAGGAATTTGCGTGTAGCTGCCGGTTGTATCTACATTATATGTAAATGAGCGCCATTGATTACGCACCATATCAAGCGTGGCAAAGCGCAGTACAACGGAATCTTCAAAACCGGAAAGGTACATGCGCATAAAGCGGATAGATTTAAAATCCGGTATCTGGCCTACTTTATTTGTAAAATCTTTTACCGGTACGCGGAATAAATACCAGTCTTCCGGCGCTGAAGAGCCATCGGCCAAACGGGGGTTTACCGTTTTTTTATCAGTAACATATTTCGTAGTGCCCACTGCCATGCCCGGTTTCAGGTCAACTTCGTATTCATAATATTCTTCCGTTTCATTCAGCGTATTATCCCTGTTCAGGTCTTCATTATCCGGGTATAACGTGGCCGCCGGGGAAAACTGCGACGTACCGGTATAGATAGGAGAGTTACCCTGCGGATTATTATAGTTTTTATACCTGCCCAAAATACCTGTTCCGGCAGCATCGTAGCTGGCATCGCGGTACCATTTGTAATCGTCGTTGGCAGGGTCGGATGTAGCTTCCTGGTAAATACGGGAGCCTGCGCCAAAATTACTGGCGATATCAGCAAGATATGTGCTGCGCTGTACCCTTTCAGAATCGTTCGCTTCGCCGTCAAAGCCCACATCCTGGTATTTCCTGTCGTCGGGGTCATTGCTGAAAGCCTGCGTAATTTGAATGGGATTCACCGGCGTCCTGGCCCATGTTGAATAATCTGTAATGGCAGGAATAGACGGTGTAGGCAAGCCATTTTCATAAAAGCGTCGCCCATCTTTCAAAATATCCTCGCTTATATTACCGAGGTTGATGTACAGCTTACCGCCGGTGCTGGCAGGGTCTTTAATAAAAGGGTCCTGTACCCAGAATTCTATATATTCAATATTGCCGGTTTCAAAATCGGTCTGGTCGAGGCTGCGCATAATACCACCCCAGCGCTGGCGTGGGTTAAGCAGCTTGCCATTGGCATCAACATTGGCTTTATCATCAGCAAAATTATAAGGGCCGCGATCAGTTGGATAATAGGCCAGGTCAAATGTTGAAGCAATTACATCGGTAATGTTGGTTGTGCGGTTGGGAAATAATTCATTCGTATAAACCTGCCTTACACGCGGATCGCTCAATTCCTTCAAATTACCGCGCAAAGGATTATTGGGGCTTGATTTATCCTGCAGGATAGGTTCAATATTATACCAGGCAAGCTTGGCGCGGTTCTTACCATAATCCAGATTATTGATCAACTGGCTTTCCGGGAATGCGCTTGGTGTGGAAGCAAGCGTCCATGAAATAAAAGGATAACGAAGGTCAACGCTGCTGGTGGCGCCTTCAAAATCATCAATATAAACAAGCCCGCTGCCGCCTTTGCCAATTTGTGAAGGATGACCGGGTTTTAATACAGCGGCCTCGCCATAAGCTGTGATTGAACTCGTGGCATCTGAATTATAGAAAGGTAGTTTATTGATCAATCTTGTTAATCCCGGCAATTCATTCTGGTAGCTGAAATCAAGGCCATACATGCTGTTGCGGATCGGGTCTTCACCATAATTTACTTTGGTGAAATAAGGCCTTTCCGCCAGTCGTTCCAAAGTACCGCCGATGGAAAGATGCTTATTGGCCACATAATCAAGCCGCAATCCCATGAAACTGCGTTGCTGCGTACCAAAAGTGGCATTGTTTTCAAACTGAACATTTACCGGCACCCCTGAATTAATGATCGCCTGGTTAATAACTTTTAATGTGCCGAGGTTATAGTCGATGATATAATCCGTGTTTTCTGTTAATATCTGCCCGCCGGCAGTTACGGTTACCGAACCTCTCGGAATGTTAAAAGCACCGAGATAGATATCCGTATTGGAACTGCCTTTAACCGTTCCCTGCAATTCGTAGCGGTTCAGGTTAGCATAAGTTTGCGCTATGGCTTTTATGGAATCATATAACTGGAAGTAAACATACTTCTTCACGGTATCCTGGTCAACGCCCTGGAAAGCCAGGTCAGCCAGGTCTTGCCCGAAAGGCTCCAAAACAGGAAAGATAATTTTGCCCTGCTGCGCAATAACGGTAAAACCATCAACAAAATCGTATAAACCATCCGGCTGTGGGTCGTTGCGGTTGTTTAACCTGTCTGCTCGAAGTATCTGGATAAGCGGCTGGCCTGCCACGGCAGGATCACTTACCGGCAGGTATCTTTTTAAGCCGCCGCTCGGCTCCTGGTATAAAACGTTCAGCTTGCAATCGCCCTGCTGCATGCCCATTACATCAATCGAATAAACATTCTTCATCATCAGTTGCCAGATAGGCAGGTTCACGCGTTGCGATGTGGCTTTTAATAATTTCAGGAAAAGCACTTTTTGCACGCCCTGCGTTGAATCAACCGTAACATCCTGTGAAAACTCTCCCACCTGGTAAACTTTGCCATTGTAAGTATATTGATAAGCTACGCCGAGCACCTCATCAGGCTGTAATTGCACATTTAATGAAAGAAAGCCAACCTGCGGATTGTAGTAATATTCTGTAGAGTCAAGTTTGCGGGCAAATGTTTTTTCAAAATCATTCACCGGCGCCAACCCTCTTGCAATCAATAAACTGTTTACCAGCGAAGGGTCCCTGAAATTGGCATTCTCCAACAGCGTTGTATATAAGTCGTTGGTATTATTTTGAGGTAAAACATCATTGGTTATGGTATGAATATTACTGTTGGCGGGTTCGCTTTCGCCCAAATCGGCGAAGCCAACAATACTTCTTGTATTGGTAGTGGCACCGGTGCGGTTGGTAACCCAAACTTCCATGCGCATAATCTGCACCTGGCTGGTTACCACCGGCAGGTTGCTCATGGCATTATTATAATTTTTCCTGAAATATTGCGCCAGCAGGAAATGTCGGTTCTCATCGTAATCATCTAGTTTTTTCTTAATTGTCTGGCTTAAACCGCCGCCTGACAGCGCTAGTGATTGCTGCTGCGATTTCTGGCTGGCAAGTGCAGCGGTGATAAATAATTTCCCAAACTGAAGCTGCGTTTTTATACCAAACAGGCTTTGCGGGCTCGTCATTAAAGTGCTTTTTGTTTGGAATGAAATATTACCGGCTTCCACCGATTTTAATATTTCATCGTCCATGCCTTTATAATCGAGCTTTAACTGGTTTTCATAATCAAAATTGGCAAGGGTATTATAGCTGATGGGTAGTTTAAGTTTGTCGCCGATGCTGGCATTAATGTTCAGGTTGGTATTCATGTCAAAATCCAAACCGCCATTCCTGCGGGCATTTTCCGGCAGGGTTGGGTTTTTATTTTCCTGGCCG
>JAEWJV010000492.1 GCA_023386395.1 Bacteroidota bacterium | reverse complement strand
CCGCTGCATTTGATTATATGGGAAAGCATTACAAGCCTGAAAGTTTTGCTGCCGCATATATAACAGAAAAGCCTTCTGATTTTATCGGCCTTACTTCTTTTACGCATCATCCTTTTTATACAGAATTTGCAATGGAAGTTCCGGATAATTATAACAGCAATACTTATTATAACCTTCCGTTGGATGAATTGATAAATGCCGCAAAAGGAGCTATTAAAAAAGGCTACACTTTAACCTGGGATGCAGATGTAAGCAATATTGGCTTTCGCCAGAAAACCGGCATTGCCAAATGGACAACGGATGCTGATTCATTTTTATCGTTTAAAGAGCCCACTTATACACAGCAAATAAGGCAGGATTTATTTGACAGGCAGATAACTCAGGACGATCATCTAATGCAGATAACCGGCATTGCAAAAGATGAGAACGGCGCTGAATATTTTATTGTGAAAAATTCATGGGGAGAAGTAGGGCCTTACAAAGGTTACATCTATGTGAGCATTCCATATTTCGCCATTAATACCATTTCGGTAATCGTGAATAAAAAAGCTTTACCGGCTAATGAACTTAAAAAGCTCGTAATAAATTAAAGCGGCAACCATTATTTACAATTTTTAGTTTTTTGTTGATAACCTTTAAGGATCAATACCATCGAAGTAAAAGGTTTAAATGAAACCAGGTATGATAATTTTTTCTCATACCAGGAAAGGGTATATAGCAAGGTTTCATGAAACAATTGAAAAATAAACATGTACGAATGAAAGCGGTACTTACAGTAATAGTTTTATTGACAGGACTTTTTACGCTAAACGCTCAGCAATACAAACCGGTTGATGAACAAAGCGAGGTAAAATTCACAATTAGGAATTTTGGCATTAATACAAATGGCACATTAAAAGGTTTGAAAGGTGTCATAAAATTCGATCCGGCCAATCTTTCCGCATCTTCTTTTAATGTTACGGTTGATGTAAATACTATTAATACTGGTGTTGACGGAAGGGATAATCATCTCAGGAAAGAAGAATATTTTGATGTTGCGAAATACCCGCTAATGAGGTTTGTATCAACCGCTATAGAAAAAAGCGGTAATAGTTATATAGCTAAAGGGAATTTAACGATAAAAGCTGTAACCCAATCAATATCAATTCCTTTTACAGTGAGCCAAAACGCAGGTGAAATTTTATTTTCAGGTGGATTTAACATCAACCGAAAAGATTTTGGCGTGGGTGGAAGCAGTGCCGTTATGGGAAGCAATGTGGATGTGAGCCTTAAAGTTTCTGCGGTGAAAGAATAATAATGACAACTCATAATTATGAGGCTAAGCAGATTATAACACATAACTGTTAACCTTTTATAGAATAGATTTTAGAATTCGGCTTTCTTTCTTACCTTCGCCGCCCAAAATTTATTTATTAATTAAAACAATCAGGGTAATGAACAATTATGAATTGATGGTGATTTTTACCCCTGTGCTTTCTGACGATGAATTTAAAGCCGTTCAGAAAAAATATGCTGATTTCGTTATAGAAAACGAAGGAAGCGTTGTGCACAGCAATCCCTGGGGCCTAAAATCACTGGCGTATCCTATCCAGAAAAAAACCACAGGTATTTACTGGGTTCTGGAATATATTGCGCCATCCAGCTTCAATGAAAAGTTGAAAATTCAGCTTTTGCGTGACGAACAGGTGCTTCGTCACCTGGTAACTGCACTCGACAAATACGCCGTTGAGTACAATGCAAAAAAGAGAAGTGGCGTACCTACCGGAATCGAAAAAGTGGAGGGTTAATTTATGGCTAAAGCAAACGAGATAAAATACCTTACCGCCATAAAAACGGAAAAGCCCAAGAAGAAATTCTGCCGCTTTAAGAAATATGGTATTAAGTATATTGATTACAAGGACGTAGAATTCCTGAAAAAATTTGTGAACGATCAGGGAAAAATATTGCCCCGCCGTTTAACAGGTAATTCTTTAAAATATCAGCGTAAGGTAAGCGATGCAATTAAAAAGGCACGCCAGATGGCACTGATACCGTATGTAACTGATTTATTAAAATAAGCTGAAAGCTGAAAGCTGAAGGCTAAAAGCTAATTAAAATGCAGGTAATATTAATACAGGATATAGATAATCTTGGCGCTGCTAATGAACTGGTAAGCGTAAAGAACGGTTATGCGCGCAACTATCTTATTCCGGGCAAATTTGCCATTGAAGCTAATGCTGCCAATAAAAAGCAACTGGACGAACGCATGAAAGTTCAGGCTAAAAAAGAAGCGGCAATGCTGGCTGAAATAAACAAAGTGATTACGGTGCTTAAAGAATCTCCAATTAAAATTGGCGCTAAAACCGGCACCAGCGGAAAAATATTTGGCAGTGTAACTTCCTTACAAATTGCCCGCGCTATCCGCGACCAGAAAGGTTATGAAATTGACCGCAAGCGCATTACTCTTCCTGATGAAGTGAAAGAACTTGGCACTTATAAAGCAACCATCGACTTTGGTAATGGTAACAATACAGAAGTTGAGTTTGAAGTGATAGGAGAGTAACCTGGTAAAAATTTTAATGCAAAAAAGCCGGTTCATAATTGAGCCGGCTTTTTTATTTATGTCTTATAACCATTCGGATTACAGCGTAAAACAATCAGGCTTTTTTCTTAACCGCAGTCTTCCTGATATTGGCTTTCTTTAAAGCCTTTGCTTTTTTATGAACAGTTTTTATTTGTAAAGGCGCTTGTTTTATTTTTTCTTCAACAGGCTCTGCTTTCTTCAAAAAATCTTTTCTATGCAAACCCTGTGTGAGTATTTTGGCAGCTTTTTTTAACCTGTGCTGAAAATCTTCTTCATTTATTAAACCTTTCAATCCGCCCAGCGCCATTTCAAGTTTAGCGGCAAGTTCTTTCCTGAATTCTCTTTTTGGGTGTACGGATTTATCTGCGGGCTTTTTCATAATGATTAGAATTTGCACTAAATGATAATGCAAAATTAATATCAGATTGCGCTTTCCAATATTAAATTTTAATGTTATGGCTGCCAGGTGAGTTGTGTGTCAACCGTGAAACGTGAATACTTACTATTCACTATTAACAATACTCAATTAACTAAATATTAGTTGTACTTTATTATCTTCTTTTTAATTACGGTCTTTCCTTTCTCATCTGTAATCCGCAGAAAATAAACTCCGGCGGAAGTATTTTTTATTGTGATACTAAAAGTTTGGGTGGGAGAAGTTACGTCTAATTTACCGGTTAAAACCTGTTTGCCCACTGCATCAAACAACCCATATTGATAATAGGCGCCTGTAGTATTTGTGATGGTAATATTTGCAGATCCGCCCGTAACCGGGTTAGGCGTAACGCTAACCGTGGTTTCAATACCAGGGTTTGAACCATTTGCATTAAAAGTGGCATAGAATGTGGCCTTTGTATTTCTTATTCCATCGAAATACAAAAGGTATTTATGATTCTTTTCAAGCCCCGTAATATTAATTTTTCCATCGGCATTAAATATTTGGCAGAAAACAGGAGATGGATATGATTGCCCTTCAGGACAGGTTTGCACATCATATAACGCAAGCCTGATACCTTGTCCTGTACATGAACTTAATTCAGCAGGTACCGTTGTATAATTACTTATATCAATTTTTACTTCCGTTTCCGGGCCGGTTGAAAAAGCGTAATACACATTATTGGTAACCGAAGTGCCTGTGCCATCGCACATAACTTCCCTGAATGAGGGATCTTTTAATTTATTACTGGTAGCATGCACAAGGTCAAAACTAACTGATGTATTGGCAGCAATAGATGAAGATGGAAAAGTGGAAGGGCATTCATCTGTTGTAAGAGCGGTTACTGATAGCGGTGACATTTCCTGGGCATACAACCCGCAATTACCATAAGTATTGTGCTGAGGTGTAATATCATACAAAACACCCTGGTAGGCGGAAGCATCGGGCGATCTCCTTCCTACATAATCCAGTATAGCATAATGCATAAGTTTTGATGGATTTACTGTTGCATATCCGCCTCCGCCATTTTCAAAATCATCATTGATGTGCGAAAGATTAAGCGCATGGCCAAGTTCATGCAGGATGATCATCTCCAGGTCATAAGAACTTTGTGCCGGAAAACATGGGCCGTTTTCAATAGAAAGATCATCCCCTGTGGAAACAGCTTCATTTCTTAACACAATATCAAAACCTGTTTTCTGGGCAGCCAGTATCTGCCCGTTTTGCTGGCAGGCAGAAAACCAGCTAAAGGTTGATTCCAAAACACCATCTGCCATGTGTGCCACACCTGAATTGGTGTTATCAAAAACCACCAGGTTCAGGCTGTCGTCAGCAACTTTCTGGTAAGTGGTTGTGTTGCCGGAAATAATATTAGCGCCTGCAACTTCCTTCCAGGTTGCAAGGGCGCGTTCAAAAGCTGCCTTGGCAGGAGACTGGGAAAAATCAATGCCTTTGCCTGCCGTGCTTGTGCTGTATGAAATTGTATAACCTCCGCTGCCATTGGTATTCATTAACCTTGGTTCTTTTATTACGTAATCATCATTATCGTTTTGAAAAAGCGCATCAATAACAGAAAAGAACACCTCTAAAGGCCCGGCGCTAGTTGCCGTGGAACCATCAGCAACAACTACCGAAAACTTGCCGGTGCCTGCACGGTCCGGCACATGCAGCTTTATTTGTGCATCCGTCCATGAAATAATATAAGGAGCGTTATAGGCAATTTCATAATCAGGGGTAGTGTTATCGTTATTGGCATCTTTAAAATTAATTGCTGCACCGCCGGAAGGATTATTGCCAAAGCCAGAGCCATTGATTGTTAGAATGTTATTCGTCTCATCATTTATTGCTCCCCCATGCACCGTGGTTGGCGAAAAAGAAGTTATAGCAACCGCGGTTGTGCCATTACTTATAACAGGCCCGGTTGTTTCTGCCGGGGCCACAGTGTTTGAAAAACTATTATCAATTATTTTTTCCCTTGCACCTGTATATTGGTTTATTAGTTTATAAAGTGTTTGCTGAATATTATCGTACGCTGCAAAAGGGGCGAATGCTTTTTGGTGCGCTTTATCGTATTGCAAAAAACCCTGGGAACTGCTGTAAACATCAAATAATATATTTTTTGTTTGAGGCGAACGTAATTTGCCCGCATGCTCATACAGAAAGAACATTCCTGTTTTTCCTTTATCCAATTGCAATACGTCACTCACTTTAAGGCACCTGTTACCTACAGTGCCGCCAAGCGTTAATACCTCAATCTCTTTATCAATGGCCTGTCCCTTAAAAAGTTTATAAACATGTATTTTGTTTGAAGTATAAATAACGGTGTGTTCATCGTTCCAGAATGAATACTGTTCTGTAACTTTTCCTTCAACAATATGCGATGCTTTTTTTATCTTATTAGCAAGGTCTATTTTATAAAGCTGGGCATGAGCAGTTGAAAAAGCAGTTGCAAGCAGCAGAATGCTCACGAAAAGTTGTTTGGTATATTTCATTCGTGCATATTTGTTTCTTCAATGGTCTTATGGAACGCCTTGGTGCATATTTTCTTGTATATAAAAAACATTTTACATAGGCGTTTCATTGTGCATATTTGTTTTTTCAATGACCGAATGTAACCTTGCTATTTTTCTGGAGTGAGAAAATTATTTATGCCTGGTTTTATTCGTCACAATTTATACGTAATAAAAATACGACTGAAATAAAAAATTGTTTTATGGATTGTGTAAAACTTTTATAATAAAAAAGGCTGTTTGATCAAACAGCCTTTTTTATTATAAAATATCATTTTTTACCATTTATCCACTTCTTCGCTGGAGGACGGAGCAATTGGAATATCTTCTGTTTCTGCTTCAATTTCTATTTCAACCGGTGCAGTATCTTCTGCCAATGTACCATTTTCAGGGTATTCATG
>JAEWJV010000488.1 GCA_023386395.1 Bacteroidota bacterium | reverse complement strand
TTTGCAGCACGACCTGATAGATGAGTTTATAATTTCCGTTATTCCGATTTTGGTTGGTAACGGAACAAGGTTGTTTAAAGATAACAGGCCTGAACAACTGCTTGAGCTTTTGAATACAAAAACATTTGATACAGGACTAACTCAATTACATTATAGACGAAAAAAATAACAGTAAAAAAATAAAACCCGCCAGACAAAAACCCAAACCGCTAACATCGGTTTCCTTCTCCGTATATCTCTTTGCACAGAACCTAAATAATTCAATGCAATTTTTAAGTTATTTAAATATCTTGGCTCACTTATTCACCGATTGATTGTCATCAACTCAATAAAATATTAATGGCCTCAACAACTGTTACACAGCAAAAAAAGCGATTGCTTTCTCTTGATTTTTTTCGCGGCTTAACTATTGCCGCCATGATTTTGGTAAATAATCCCGGTAGCTGGAGCTATGTATATGCGCCACTGGAACATTCAAAATGGAATGGCTGCACACCCACCGACCTTATATTTCCCTTCTTCATATTCATGGTGGGTGTTTCCATTGTATATGCCATGAGTTCTAAGAAAGCCGACAAAAGCCTGCACAAAGCGGCCATCTTAAAAGCTTTGTGGCGATCCATAAAAATTTATCTCATCTATGTAATCATACATTTTTTATTCGTATTCAACTTTCATCATTTCAGGATATTGGGTGTATTGCCGCGAATTGCCATTGTGTTTTTTATCTGTACCATTATTTATCTTAAAACAAATTTCAAAACCTGGCTTTGGCTGTTTGCCATTATACTTATTGTGTATTGTTTTTTAATGACGGTGGTGCCGGTGCCCGGTTATGGTTACGCTATTCTTGAACCCGGTAAAAACCTCGCGGCATGGATAGATTACAATATTCTTACTCCAGAGCATATGTGGAGCGGCACCAAAACCTGGGACCCCGAAGGTATTTTAAGCACCCTTCCCGCAATCGGCACATGCCTCTATGGAATAATGGTAGGCGCCACATTAAAACGTACCGATAAAACAGAAGCTGAAAAAGTTGCATGGCTTTTAACTTTTGCTGTTTTTTCTGTAATGCTGGCATTGATTTGGAACAACTGGTTTCCCATCAATAAATCTTTATGGACGAGTTCCTTTGTTTTATACACCGGCGGCTTGGCCACAGCCGGCCTGGCCGTTTCTTACTGGCTGATTGATGTACATGAACGCAAAAAATATATCACGCCATTTGTGGCGTATGGTGCAAATGCAATCACAGCTTACGTTGCAGCCGATGTAGTATTAGCAGTTTTAAGCTGGATCCATCTTGACCTTCATGGCAAAACAGTTAACCTGCAGGCATATTTATATCAAACTATTTTTGTTCCCAACTTCTCTCCCATTAATGCTTCACTTGCCGGCGCCGTAACTTTTGTGCTGATATTAATGGTTCCCATGCTTATTTTATATAAAAAGAAAATATTTTTAAAAGTATAGATATCAACACTAACTTTTATGCTTGTTCAAAAATGTCACCGCTATGCTAAAATCATTACAGGAAAAGAATATAGTTAAAAAGCCTTTATGTGTTTTCTTAACTTTACACTTCTTATAGTTGCATGCATACTCTTTTTAATAAACGATTGCTCATTACTGTTGCCGTTATAGCCATCCTGGTTATAACAGGTGGTTGGATAATTCATGAATCATCCAATAAAATTGATTTCAGCACACAAGTAAAACCTATCATCAACAGAAGCTGCATCACTTGCCACGGCGGTGTAAAAGCCAAAGGCGGCTTTAGTTTGCTATTCCGGGAAGAAGCGCTGGCAAAAACCAAAGACAGCATATACGCTATTATTCCCGGCGATGCAGATGGCAGTGAAATGATACGCCGCCTTACATTAAAAGACCCGGAAGAAAGAATGCCTTATCAGCATGCGCCGCTTCCAAAAGAAGAAATAGAAATTTTGCGCAAATGGATTGACCAGGGCGCACAATGGGGCGAACACTGGGCTTATATTCCCTTAAAACCGGTTAACGTGCCCCAGCAAAAAAAATTCTTTGGTTTATTCAAATCAAAAAGCGCATGGGCGCAGAATGAAGTGGATAATTTTATTGAAGATAAATTCAGCGAAGCCAATCTCAAGCCTTCGCCGCAGGCAGATAAGGCTACCCTGTTAAGGCGTGTAAGTCTTGATTTAATTGGCATGCAGCCATCAGATAATATTGCCAATAAATTTTTGCAAAGCAATAATGATAATGCTTACAACGATCTGGTTGATTCATTACTGGCTTCAAAACATTTTGGCGAAAAATGGGCCAGCATGTGGCTTGACCTGGCAAGATATGCCGACACCAAAGGGTATGAACGCGATGCCGGCCGCAATATATGGCGCTATCGCGACTGGCTGATAGATGCATTCAATAACGATATGCCTTATGATTCCTTTCTCATCAAACAAATTGCAGGCGATCTTTTAAAAGGCGCTACAGATGCAGATTATATCGCCACTGCATTTAACCGCAATACGATGACGAATGATGAAGGCGGCACCGATAATGAAGAATTCAGAACGGCCGCTGTGCTTGACCGTGTAAACACAACCTGGTATGCGGTAATGGGCACAACGTTTTCCTGCGTGCAGTGCCACAGCCATCCTTACGATCCCTTTAAACATGAAGATTATTATAAATTCATGGCTTTCTTTAACGACACCCGTGATGAAGACACAGAAGCCGATTATCCTTTACTGCGCACATATAATAACGATACTTTGCAACAGGAACTTTCAACTGTTGTAAACTGGATAAAACAAAATGTATCTGAGCAAAAATCGAAGGAAGTATATACATTTTTAAAAACATGGCAGCCCGCCTATAACTCGCTTACCTGCGATAGTTTTACCAACAGCGAATTGAATGACACGAAATGGACATCATTCCGAAACCATGCAGTGTGCCGCTTAAAAAATGTTGATTTAAATAATAGAGACCGTTTGATATTCCGCTACCAGGGTTGGGTGACAGGCGGCGTTTGGCAAATACATCTTGACAGTGTAAATGGTGAAACTATTGCCACTATTCCGCTATCCCAAACAAATGGGTGGCAAATAGCAGAAACTACGCTTAAGCCTTCAGCCGGTGCGCACAATCTTATTTTTACATACACAAACAATAATCTTAAAAAGCCTGCGGATGCAGGCGCCCTGCTCGACTGGCTATACTTTACGCAGGAATTTCCCGGTAAGGATAAACAGGGTTATGCAGTTATAAAAGACGACTACTGGAAATTGCTGAAAGCAAATGTTCCCACCACGCCCATTATGATGGATAACCCGAAAGATATGCACCGGGCAACTTATGTTTTTGAACGGGGTAACTGGTTAACAAAAGGCGATAAAGTAACGCCCGGCATACCGGCTTCTTTAAACACTTTCCCAAAGAATGCACCGCAAAACCGCCTGGGACTTGCATTGTGGATTACATCAAAACAAAATCCCTTAACGGCCCGCACAATGGCTAACCGTGTATGGGAACAGTTGTTTGGAACCGGGCTTGCTGAAACACTGGAAGATCTTGGTACGCAGGGCAGCCCGCCTACACATGCAGAATTGCTGGATTATCTGAGTTATCAGTTTATGACCGATGACCATTGGAGCATAAAAGCGCTCATCAAAAAAATTGTAACAAGCGCAACCTATAAACAGGATTCCAGGCTTACGCCGGAGCTTGAACAAAAAGACCCGCAGAATAAATTTTACGCCCGTGCGCCTCGCATCCGTTTATCAGCAGAACAGTTAAGAGACCAGTCGCTTTGCATCAGCGGCCTGATGAGTGCTAAAATGTACGGCCCCGGTGTAATGCCTTATCAGCCAAAAGGTATATGGTTATCGCCTTGGAATGGTGCAGACTGGGTGCAAAGCGAGGGTGAAGACCAGTACCGCAGGGCAGTTTATACTTACTGGAAACGGTCTTCAGCCTATCCGTCTATGCTGGCATTTGATGGCGTATCACGGGAGCTTTGTTCTGCACGCCGCATACGCACCAATACACCGTTGCAGGCGCTTACAACACTGAACGATTCGGCTTATATTGATGCTGCCCGTCATTTTGCATACCGCCTGCAGCAATATGGCGGCGATGTTAAAACACAGATCAGCAAAGGGTTTCAGCTTGCAACTTATCAATCAATAAATGATAAGAGTTTGAATGCTTTATTAAACCTGTACAACAAAGCGCTTCATCAATTCAACAATAATAAAAAAGAAATTTGCGAGATGACAGGAGGTATGAATGAACACACGAATGCAGCAACCGCAGCGCTTATTGTTGTTGCAAATGCTATATTGAATTTGGATGAAGTGGTAACGAAGAATTAGGGGAAAAGCTTTGAGCTATTAGCGGCAGGCTACAATTGGAGGTCGCAAATTGACATCAAAATAAAACGAACTTGAAATCGCAAATTATGATTTCAAACTAAACTCATAACAAATGAGTAAAGGAACTAAAAAACAGCAACTGGCTTTGCCGGATGAAGTTGTAATGAATAAGATATATTTAGTACGCGGGCAGAAGGTTATGCTTGACCGGGATTTGGCGGAAATGTATGGGGTTGGGACAAAAGCGCTTAAGCAAGCAATCAGGAGAAATATGGATCGCTTTCCTGAAGATTTCATGTTTGAGCTTACAAAGGAGGAAATGGAAAGTTTGAGGTCACAAATTGTGACCTCAAACAGAGGAGGTACAAGATACCAGCCCTTTGCATTCACCGAACAAGGTGTGGCCATGCTTTCAAGTATATTAAACAGCGCTGTTGCTATACAGGTAAATATCCAGATCATCCGCATTTTTACGAAGATGCGGGAAATGCTCTTAACAAATAAAGACATTTTACTAAAGCTGGAAAAACTTGAAAAAGATATAACAACAAACAAGCAGGATATTGCAAACATATTTGAAGCATTAAAACAATTATTCACGCCTCCTGCAGAAAAAAGAATAAGGATTGGATTTAAACCTGACAAAGAGTGATAGTTGACAGATAACAGTGTTGGTGTAAATGATAAATTGAAATAATACGGTTGAAGATTAATACAAAACATATTTCATAACTAAAGTTCGGCCCCTTTTCTGCAGGAGAGGGAACGAGGGAGAGGCTTATGACTCAAAAAGAATTACATAACCAGCGCCTGTTGCGTGAAGCAGAAAAATCGGTACTGCAAATGCATACGCGCCGCCACTTTATTAAAGAAAGCGCTATGGGGTTGGGTGGCCTTGCGTTAGCAGCATTGTTTGGATGCGGCAAAAATACTGCATCATCGCAGATTGCATTTGATCCGGCGCACCCGCTGGCGCCGAAACTGCCACCCTTTCCCGGCAAGGCAAAAAGCGTAATCTACCTGCACATGGCCGGTGCGCCATCACAGCTTGAACTGTTTGATTATAAACCCGAGCTAATGAAAATGGATGGGCAGCTTTGCCCGCAATCTTTGTT
>JAEWJV010000421.1 GCA_023386395.1 Bacteroidota bacterium | reverse complement strand
CCGCATAGATGATGTGGTAAATGTAGAAAACATACAAGCCAAGTATGAAGATGGGATTTTAAAACTTTTCCTTCCTAAAAAAGAAGAAGTAAAAGTTTTACCTAAAGAAATTACCATACAATAAGATTTTTTCGTAGCAGTTGGTTTTGGTTAAACCCCATGTTTTTACATGGGGTTTTCTATTGTGATGCTTAACTCGTAAGCCCCACGGACATATAAAAATTGAAGCTATTACGGCACAGGGTCATAACCGCTTTTTCCCCAGGGATGACATTTTGAAATACGTTTAATAGCAAGCCATCCACCTTTAAATACGCCGTATTTTTTAAAAGCTTCCAGCGCATAGTTACTGCAGGTGGGCGTAAACCTGCATTGCGGGCCTAATATTGGTGAGATTATTTTCTGGTAAATTTTTATCAGCAATATAAACGGGTAGCTAAGTATTTTTAATATCCACTTCATGTATTAATCGTTGAATGCACAACTGCATTTTTTCTTTCAGCAAAGAATATTCCGGTAATGTTCTATCAACAAACAATAAAAATACAGCGAGTTTTTTATTGCCCTTGCTGAGCGCTTCATGCAGCGGAAGTTTCTCTGTTCTGTAAGCTTCACGCAGCAAACGTTTAACCCTGTTGCGCTGCACTGCCCTTTTAAAATGCCTGCTGCTTACGCCAACGCCTGTTTTAATAATATTATCCTGCGTATCATCCGCAAAAACAAAAAAAACTTTTAGTGGAAAGATTGTAAAACTTTTGCCTTTTTTAAATAAGGCATCCAGTTGCTTCCTGCTTTTTAGCTTTTCCTGTTTGTTATATGAGAATTCTTTTGTCAATTTATTGCGCAATCTATGCACTCCTATTTATTGAGGGTTATTACAGGTCATCATGAAATGATTTTGTTTCATACACATTTAACCTGCTTCTCAAATGGGCAATCTCATTCTTCATATTCTGAACCCGTTCCAGCAGGAAATTAATAGCTTCAATGCCCTGCATATTTATATCAAGCTCATAATGCATCCGTATAAATTTTTCAAGTGTTTGCAGTTCATCTTCTTCAAGAAATTCATCTGTATCAACCCTTACAGTTTTTATAAACCCGTATTGTTCCAGTGAATGAATAAACGATAATTCAATCTTATAGTGTTCGCAGCAAACCATAGCAGGCACAAGGTTCTTATTTTCCATAACTATAATTTAGATAGTTCTTTAAATAATTCTTTTTGCTTTTCGGTAAGATTAGTGGGTATTTTAACCTGCCATGTTACAAACAGGTCGCCAAACTTGTCTTCCTGTTTATACACCGGGAAACCTTTGCCTTTTAACCGGACGATGCTTCCGTTTTGTGTTTCTGCATTTACTTTCAACTTTATCTTACCGCCAAATGTTTCCAGCATGTATTCGCCGCCGAGAACGGCTGTATATAAATCTATTTCCGCAGTAGTATAAAGATCATTGCCAACGCGTTTGAACCTGGGATCGTCTTCAATTTTAAATGTTATAAATAAATCACCATTGGGGCCGCCATTTACTCCGGCGCTGCCATAGCCCTTCAGTTTAATAACCTGTTCATCCGCTACGCCGGCAGGCACAGTAATTCTCACTTGCTTTCCGTCTATAGTAAATGTTTGCTTATGGGTTGTATAGACATCACGCAGATTTAACTGCAGCGAGGCATTATAATCGTTACCTCTGAATTTTGCACGCGTACTTCTGCCGCCGCCACTGCGTGCATGGCCAAACAAGGATTCAAAAAAATCTGAAAAATCGCCTTCATGCTGGCCACCTGAATAAGTGTATTCCTGCCAGCCTTGTGAAGATTGATTAGGCTGTTGCTGTTTTGCCTGTTCATATTGTTCCGCATGTTGCCAATGCTCGCCATAAGCATCATATTTCTTTCGTTTTTCAGGATCGCTCAATACCTCATTGGCTTCATTTATCTGCTGGAATTTTTTATTGGCCTCAGCGTCATTCGGGTTAAGGTCCGGATGATATTTTCTTGCAAGTTTGCGATAGGCTTTTTTAATTTCATCTTCTGTAGCATTTTTCCCTACGCCTAATGTTTTATAATAATCTACAAATGCCATTCTAATATGTGTTTATCAGGCTAAGTTAAAAATGAATGTAATAGTTTAATGCATCAATGTTCAATTTTATAGAAAGCTTAAACGCCTGCATTTAAAAAACAACGCCCCGTTAACTGCGGGGCGTTTATAAATTTAAATTATTGCAAAAGATAAGTTCTGGGTATGGGCAGGTTTTTACTTTCTATATCCCATATTATACTGGAAACTTTCCAGCCATCTTTTGTTTTAATAAGCTGAAAACTGTTAACGCCCCTTTCTGCAGGCATATCCGTTCTGTTGATATACGTTTTATAAGAGCTGATTCGTTGTGCAATTTTTCCATACTGATCTGTTCTGCCATAAATTTCCTCTTCACTAAAAGATTGCACCTTGCTTGTTTCAACATAATTTTTATAGGCTTTTACAAAATCACGAATAGACAGTATTTGTGCAGTATCAGTAATAAAATTGATGAGTTGCGCCTGTGGTATAAAAGCATATTGAATGCTATCGAATGCCGGTTGCGCTCCTGCTGAAAAACCAAGCGATTTGTAAGCATTATTAACCGCCTGTTTAATCGCATCTTCATCAGTGTTTGTTGCTGTGGCTACAGGTGTGTTTTTATCAGGAGAACTACAGGCTGCAAAAAGAAGGAAAACAAGGGATGCACATACGATCTTCATAAGAATTCTTTTATTTAATAAACTGTTTTGAGATAAATGAAGGTAAATTTTTTATTCTGTATATTGGCTGCATCATACTACACAATCAAACAGTAAGTTTTAAATTTTTATAAATGAAATATTTTGCTTTGCTTTTATTCGGCCTGCTTTTAAGCACTTTTTGTTTTTCGCAAAATGGCTTTACCAGTTTGTTTGATGGTAAAACGCTTGATGGATGGAAACGTATCGTGGGTTCAGGTAATTATACTGTTGAGCATGGTATGATTGCAGGTACAACTGTTGCGGGTTCGCCCAATACATTCCTTGCAACAGAAAAAGAATATGGCGATTTTATTCTGGAGTTTGATGCAAAGGTTGATGATACGGCCAGCAACAGCGGCGTGCAAATAAGAAGCCACTACGATGCCAATGAAATAAATGGCAGCAATAAAGGCCGTGTATATGGATACCAGGTTGAAGAGGATGCATCATCAAGAGCATGGAGCGGCGGCATTTATGAAGAAGCCAGGCGAGGCTGGCTCTATCCTGTTACACTTAATCCTTCAGCGAAAAATTTATTTAAGGCCGGCGATTGGAACCATTATACTATTGAATGTATTGGCAATACCATTAAAACGTGGATAAATAATAAACCGGTTGCTTACTTAATTGATGATGCTTCGGCAAAAGGCTTTATAGCATTACAGGTACATGCAGTTTCTAATGCTTCAATGGCTGGCAAAAAAATGTATTGGAAAAATATTAAGATTAAAACCACAGGCCTCACGCCAACAGCTTTTCCCAAAGATGTTTTTATCGTAAATACCATACCCAATAATCTTTCAAAAAATGAAGCGGGTGATGGATGGAAATTATTGTTTGATGGAAAAACTTCCAATGGCTGGCGCGGTGCTTTTAAAAAAGGGTTTCCCGATCTTGGCTGGAAGATTGACAGCGGTATGATAACTGTTTTAAAATCGCATGGCGAACAGGGAAAGAATGGCGGCGATATTGTTACATTAAATGAGTACAGCGCTTTCGATTTTACCTTTCAGTTCAAATTAACGCCTGGCGCTAACAGCGGCGTTAAATATTTTGTAACACTCGATGAAAAAAGTGATAGCTCAGCTATCGGGCTGGAGTACCAGGTTTTAGATGATAAGCTTCATCCCGATGCCAAGCTTGGCAGAAATGGCAACAGAACATTGTCTTCTCTATACGATATGATACCTGCCAATAAAAGTGAAAGATATTTTAACCAGCCGGGCAAGTGGAATTGGGGAAGAATAATTGTTTACCCAAATAATCATGTGGAGCATTGGCTGAATGGTATTAAAATATTGGAATATGAGCGTGGCTCAAAAGCATTTAAAGACCTTGTGGCAATAAGCAAATATAAAATATGGGAAAACTTTGGAGAAGCTAAACAAGGCCATATTCTTTTACAGGATCATGGCGATGAAGTGAGTTATCGCAGCATCAAAATAAGAGAATTGAAGTAAATGCCGTTGCCTGCAACCCTGCATGACTGCGTAATACAGGGTCTCTTAGAACTGCTATGCTCCAAGGTTTACTTCAGCGCGGATTGCTTTTAAACCTTTTACGCCCTGTAGTTGCTCCAGCTCCAGTAATTCAATAGTTGGTTTTAAAATATTTCGTTTCTGTAGTTCCTTTATATAATCAATATATTCCTTTTCATGCTGCGGCTGTGTATAAATAATAGCCAGCTTTCCAGGCTGTGTAAGCCTTTCGCCGGTTTGTTTAACAAGCACTTTATCAATGCGCTTTTTTATAACATGATAGCGAATGTTATAACCGCCTTCCACATCAAATCTTTTTTCATCCATCCTGAACGTAATGGCTATTGAAGATGCATTTACATAAATAAGCTGCGTTGTTTGCAAATGAACAGGCAAGGATTGCGCAGACGCATGCACCAGTTTTGCAACCGCTGCCATATTTTCAAGCTGCAGAAATCTTAGTTCATTCAGGTAGGTTTTTTGATAGGGCTTTTGAGGTGAAATGGATTGCCCCAGGTACATATCATATTCAATGCCGTCCGTTCTTATCTTCTCAAAATAGATTGGATATTTTTTTTGCAACTCCTCCTGCATCTTGGAAAAATGATCTGAAATAATAAAGTTGATACACTGCATTGAATTTTCGAGGACACGCCTGTTTTTATAAGCTTTTCCGTGCTTTATATCTATATCCCTGTAATAGTTATTGACAAGGTTCTTATTATGTATTTCATCCTCCTCTATTTTATTCAGCCAGGTGTTAAGCTTTTCCATAAAATTATCCATTAATGTTTCTTCATTGCCTGTAAAAGATGATTCCGGCAATTCCAAAAAATTATTGGCTTCATTCGTCAACACATTAACAACACCTTCATCCTTTATATGCAATTGTTTTAAAAAACTTTTTACCATCTTAAAATAATAACGCATGTCTTTATGCAGTGCATTGTTTCTTTCGATGGTTGAATTGCGAATGTCAATGGCGCCATACAGCGGGTGCAAATGGTCGAAACGTATCTCCTCCATATTCCGCAATGAATCGGCGTTGGCATTCTTGATATAATTCCAGGCGACCTCATTAAATTTCCATAATACTGATGACTGAACAGAAGTAAAATTCTGCCTGATAACATTGATGATACCAGCAGCAAAATCTGTGTGTGTCTGGTGCATTAACTGGCCAAGAATCGGAATGGCAGCATCAATTCTCGAAACAAGATTATCATCTACCAGCTCCGCATGTTTGGCACCTATTTCCAAAACACCGGTCACTTCATTGTTGTAAAAAACAGGAATAATTATATAACCTGCGTAACCCATTTGCCTGAAGGCTTTATACACACCATCGCCATGCTTATTTTCAAAAGCGCACTCTTTTTTAATTAGTGTTTGCGGATGTTCATAATATTTGTTTATCCATTCAACAAAAGTTGATTCAGGAATATTCAACTTTTTGGAAATATTGATTAAAATACTATGCGCATAATTGCCATAATATGAAACAAGCCGGTCATTTAATTTTAAAAAGGGCAATAAGCCAAATGTAATATGCGGCCTTCCACACAATTGCATTAGCAGTTCAATTATATTTCCATAAGTTGTGTTATAATTATCAGGATCATGTTTGATAATGGCGCTGCGCATTTTATGCAAGGCATACCTTGCGGTAATATCTTTCGTAGTAATTATTGAAAACCCCGAGAAAGAGAACATAGAAAGCGGCAGTATCTTTTCAAGTTCTTTAAGAGAATCTATGTCAGATAACTGCTGCTGCACCTGGTTGATATTAATTTCGGGCAGTTCCCCGGTATATTCAATTTCAACAAACCGGTTATCAATGCTTAAATTAAAATACCTGGTAAGATGTGTTTCAGTGTCTGTTCTCGCATGCACCATTTCTTCCTGTACCAGCGGCTGAAAATCGTACAACCGTTCTAATATCAGTTCATATTTTTTCTTTAGTTGCCTGAATTGGATCAGCTCTTTCCGCTCTTCAGCAAATTCCATCTTAACATCAAAAGATTTGTTATGAAGAAGATGGTTGAACGCTTCTGTTTCTAAAAAGAATATGGGATTAAAAGGAACGCCCAGCGCCAGTGCAAAGTCCTTTTCATTCACCAGATGTGGCAGCACAACGCCTTCCAATAAATTAAAAAGATTGGAATAGTGCTTTAAATTGTAAATGCTTACCTGCTCAAGCAGTTCGGGATAACGTTTAAAATGCTTAAGTACAAACTCGAAAAATTTGGATTTGAGCGAATCGTTTTCCTTTACTTTTTTATTAAGAAATTCAACAAATTTTTTAAAGGAAACACGCGTATTATCATCATTCAAAAAATCATCGGAGGGAAAAATATGAACTATCTGGTGCTTCATGGTCTGCTATTCTAAATGAGTAGTATTATAATAAATACTATGCAAATTTTGCTTTTTATTAAAAAAACGACAAGATGTCTTATTCATGCTTAAAACCTGAAGCCAAATGAAATGTATGGATACCAGCCTTCTTCAGAATAAGCCAATGTTGCACGCAACAAAAACAACTGGGCCGGGGCAAAATATATTCCACCGCCAAAACCGTTATGCCATTTTGAGCTGTTTTCATTATTAACCCATACCCGGCCAACATCAAAAAAGCCAAGCAAACCAAACTGCCCCGGCAAAACATAACTTGCAATGTCTGCAACCTTAACGCGCATTTCAGTATTGTTATATAACATTTGCTGCCCCGCAAAACGATATTGCCTGTAACCGGATAAATTATCTTTTCCGTCCAAAAAAAGCAACTGATAAAAAGCAGGTTTACCAAATGTAACGCCGCCACCAAGCCTGTTTGCCAGCACAACAGAGCCACTGTTTGTAATGCTTTTATAAACCGCCACCTGCGGAATTATTTGCGTGAATGTATTTGAATAATCATTCAATCCCGCATACGATTGCATGCGGACATTTATATATGCACCAAAAGTGGGCAGCATTTTATTATCCCTCGAATCGCTTGTAAAATTTATAACTGCGCCAAGATGAAATTTATCATAGGATATAACAGCACTGTCATAAGTATTTAACTGCGATGTATGCTCAATAAACCGGCCTTTGTTTTCATCTGTATCATAGCGATAATACTGGAATGAGGGCCCAATTGTAATACTTGTTTTATCACCCCAGCGCAAGGCAGCGTTTGCTGTATATAAATCAAACCGTGCCCTGTAATACTTTTTAAAATCCCCGGTCTTATCAAATTCGGTTTCATTGCCTGCGCCAAAAAAATTCTGTGTATTGTCGGGCGCTTTGGCTACACCATTCAATAACAGGTCAGCTTTGCCAACCGCCTCTTTCCATTCGCCGCTATAAACAATCCTGAAAGCCCTTGTTGAAAAAGAATGCCCCACGCCAAACTGCTGCACACTGGCCCATGGTGTTTTCCTGAACCCTTTATGCGTGTATTTAAAACCGGCGCCGAGAATGATGCCGTCATCAATATTATACCCGGCAACAAGCAGCGGCTGCCACCTGTTATACAAATCAACAGGGATGTATGCAGTGTTGGCTGAATCATTCGAAAAATGTTTTCGTAATTTACCGGCATCACCGGAAATGCTTACGTTATTGGTATAATTATAAATGATTGGTTTTTTACTTAACTGCTCCACATTATATGTTTTATTATCGCCCCTGCCAATAACCCTTATTAATATTCTTTTGTTAGAAGTATTGAAAACAACGCTGTCATTTCCATCATTCACATACAATCTTATTTCTTTGGTAATGGATGGATCAAATGCTTTATAATACAATTGCTGCTTCACATTTCTTTCTTTTGAAAGTTTATGAATGCTAACAAGCACATTATCGTTTAATGTATCTTTTATTTCAACCAGTTCATTCTTATCTGATGTTTGTATATCCACAATTTTATTAAGGAAGAAATAATATTCATCAAATGCTTTAGACAACACTGCCCTCCTGTTTTGAAGGTTTTTCAATAAAGTTTTGTAACGAATATTGTAAGCGCTCGCAGGCAATCTTTTCAAAGCTGTATTTAATACACTGTCGTTTTCTGCAGCAACAAAATTGTTTACGATATTCATCCATTGTGCATGATCTATCTGGTTTAAAAAACGGCTGTTTAAATCCCTGCTTTCCCACATAAAATCGTTAATGCTGCGTAATTTTTTATAATCCTGCATAAACCACAAAAACCAGGGCAGGGAAGAGACGCCCGGCAGCAAACCTTCATTCACATAAGAAACCTGGTCGCGGTCTCTTGGCACAGCGAAATAAGTTTTACCACCGTTGTTGTTTTTGTTATAAGCAAAGCGCCACTGATCATTATGCCGGTCCCAGTCATTTATCAAAACATCTAATAATCTTGCCCGTAAAAAGAGTGCTGTGTCGAAATCATTATCGTTATCATCAATAACCTTACGCATCATTTTTTCTGTTTTGTCAGACTCTCCTTCCGGCTCGCGTTCTTCCAGCAGGTTAACCGTATTGGCAAATGTGTTGGCATACATACCTAATTTTTTATCAGGCGCTACCCATCCAATTTCAGGATTCGTATGCGGCACATTAGCTGCATCTGCTAATGGCGGTACTATCAGTGCAGCATAGGGATGCTGGGCGCTCATTGCATCATTGATCCATTCGCCGGCAAAGGTTTGCCGCAAAGCCTGTGGCAGCAAGACTTCCGGGTACTTATTCACGCTGCGCAGTACATATTCTTTACCATCTTTATCTTCCAGCCTTAATGAATACGACTGATGGCCGCCGCCACGTTGTGTAGGTGGTAAGCCGCCTTTTTCAGCAGATATTTTTATAACCGGCAATGTTGTTTTCACTGCCCATTCCTTGCGATAATTCTCGCCAAATAACCAACGATGAAACCCGCTGAC
>JAEWJV010000404.1 GCA_023386395.1 Bacteroidota bacterium | reverse complement strand
GTGCAGGTGTTTGAAAATCTTCCAATCAATACAAATATTAAGAACAGGGAGGATGATGGTAAATTCACAACTTATCAGCTTAAACAGTTTGATTTTTTGCATGGCAAACAAATGCATGATCAGGCGCATCACTAATATTATGATAACGTGTTGTGTTATAAATTATAAAAGAGATTGAACCGCCATTGGATTATTAGGATAATCTCTGCCTTATTTGAATTTATAACCTGTGTAGAGATGTGTCGTTACCTTGGCATGTTGTGCCTGGAATATTATTTAACAGGTACGTCCTGAATTTAATAGTACAACAATAAATGTAATTATATTCTTCAAACACAATGCCTGCTAATAATATGTATGAAACATAACAATATTATTTTCTGTTTAATAGTCTCCTGTATCATATTTAGCTGTAAAGAAAAAAAACAAAAACAGCTATTTACTTTTTTGCCTCCAACCCAAACAGGTATAATATTCAGTAATGATATTGATGAAATAAAAATAGCAGGCGAAGCCCTGAATGAATTTGCCTACATGGGTGGCGGCGTTGGCGTTATAGATATAAATAATGATGGCTTAAAAGACCTTTTTTTTTGCGGCAACCAGGTTAGCAGCAAGCTCTATCTGAATAAAGGCGATAATAAATTTGAAGACATAACTGCGCGTGCCGGTGTTGCTACCAAAGACTGGGTTACCGGTGTAAGCATTGTTGATATTAATGCCGATGGTTACGATGATTTTTATCTTTGCACTTACAGCAATAAGTCAAATGCACGTGCATGCAATCTGCTGTTCATCAATCAAAAAAATAATACGTTTAAAGAAACGGCTGCTGAATATGGCCTGGCCGATACCAGTTACTCAACGCAGGCTGCTTTTTTTGATTATGATAAAGATGGCGACCTCGATATGTATTTGTCCAATTACATGTTGAATGCATCTTATTCAGCCAACTATCTTTTCAGGAAAAATATAACCGGCAACTCTCCTGCAAACGACAGGCTTTATAGAAACGACGGCAATAAAAACGGCCACCCGGTATTTACGGATGTTTCAATGGAAGCGGATATAAAAGAAGATGGTTATGGCCTGAGCGTTTCTGTTTGCGATTTTAATATGGATGGATGGCCCGATGTTTTTGTAAGCAACGATTTTGTTTCGAATGATAATTTATGGCTTAATAATAAAAACGGAACATTTGCCAATGTGCTTGATGCAGCCACCAAACACCAGAGCTATAGCAGTATGGGCAGCGATGCTGCCGATATAAACAATGATAGCAAGTTTGATTTTGCATCGGTTGATATGATGCCGGAAGATAATTACCGCAAAAAACAAACTTTCTTTTTCATGAATTATGACCGTTACCAGCAGGAAAGAGAGATGGGATATGCACCGGAGTTTTCGCGTAATATGCTGCAATTAAATAATGGCAGCTATTACAAAGGTGATACGCTGCTTCCTTTTTTCAGCGAGATTGGACAACTGGCAGGCATAAGCGAAACAGACTGGAGCTGGAGCATCCTCTTTGCAGATTTTGATAACGATGGTTATAAAGATCTGCATATAACCAATGGCATTGGCAGGGATTTTATAAATGCCGATTTTATTTCCTTCAGTCAAACAAATGATAACACTATTAGCGGCGGACAGTCAAGACAAATATTAAAAGACAAACTGGTTGCACTCAATCATGTAGAGCTTCCCAACTACTTATTTCGCAATAACGGCGATTATACTTTTTCAAACATAACAGATTCATCAGGCATCAAACAAAATTCGTTATCAAACGGCGCCGCTTACGTTGATCTTGATAATGATGGCGATCTTGACCTGGTTGTAAATAATATCAACAAAGAAGCATACATTTTAATCAATAATGAAAATCAACCGGGCAAACCAAAGGCCAGTCACAGTATAAGCTTCATATTAAAAGGTGATAGCTTAAACACAAATGGCTTTGGCGCTAAACTTTTTGTTTATTCAAATGGTACAGCACAGGTGCAGGAACAATACCCGGTACGTGGTTATTTATCTTCTGTTGATACAAAACTTTTATTCGGCATGGGGAATAATGCGAAGGCAGATTCAGTTGTTATTATTTGGCCGAACAATAAAAAGCAGGTATTGCAAAATATAAATGCTGATTCCACTTATACTTTGCACCAAAAAAATGCAAACGAAACATGGCAGCCATCTCCCGCTATCAATTCATCTTTTTTTACTGATGTTACGCCTGCCGTAAATGCGGCCTATAAACACAACGATTATATATTTAATGATTATACAGAGCAACGGTTATTACCACAAAAATATTCGCAGTTAGGGCCACTCATTTCTACAGGCGATATTGATAACGATGGCAAAGCCGATTTTTACATCGGCGGTGGATTTAATTCAAACGGAAAAATTTTTACACAAACAAATAACAGGGCTTTTAACGGAAGAGATTTCACACAAGGTTCCAAGTTTGAAGAAGATGCAGCCAGTGCTCTTTTTGATGCTGATGGCGACGGCGATGTTGATTTATTGATCACTTACGGAGACGTTCGTTTCAATGATACATCCGTGTATTATCAGCCCCGTTTATACCTGAATGACGGTAAAGGCAATTTTACCTTACGCATCAATGCAATACCATCCAATATAAGAACCATAGCAGGCTGTATTACCATTGCAGATTATGATGGGGATGGTGATACGGATGTGTTTATCGGCGGGCGTGTTTCCAAACAATATCCATTACCGCCCAACAGTTATTTGCTTCAAAATAATAAAGGCATTTTTACTGATGTAACGAATAAAGTTTGCCCGGCTTTATCAAAGGCAGGCATGGTAACCGCAGCGCAATGGTCAGATTATGATAACGATAAATATCCTGATTTGATTATCGCCGGCGAGTATATGCC
>JAEWJV010000375.1 GCA_023386395.1 Bacteroidota bacterium | reverse complement strand
ATATAGGACAGCACAAGTGTTTGGCCTGGTGCGGCGTTAATGCTAAAATCGCCTGATGAATTGGAGATGGTGGAAATTTTGGTTTCTTTTACCGTTACGGTAACACCGTTCAGTGGTAAATTGGTTCCTGCTGCAGATACATTGCCATTAATTGTTTTTGTTTGGCCAAAACAATAACAACAGGTTAATGTGAGCAGAAAAAAAAGAAATAAATGTTTAATTGCCCGCATAGTATGCTTTTTAGTGATTAAAATGAATGAACTTCTATTCAATATTGGAATAGTTATAAGCTTACAGTTAATTAAAAATTACAAAACCTCAATTCCTGCGTCCCTGTATGGTTTCAGTTTCTCATCATCAGGAGATAATTCGGTTATAAGTATGTCAACTTTATTGAGGCCGCAAATGTGAACAGGTTGCCTTGTATTGAGCTTTTCTGAAATGGTTAAGCAAACCTGTTTATCTGATGATTCTATCATTGCTTTTTTTACCTGTGCCACTTCCCAATCGTTATCTGATACACCGGTGGTATTAATGGCGTTAACGCCTAAAAAACACAAATTTGCCCTCAGTTCTTTTATTTTGGCGGCGGCATCGGGGCCCACGGTTATCATGGAACTTTTTGAAACCTTATCACCAACAACTATTACTTCTATATTCGGATGAAGAATATATTCGGATAATACAGGTATACTGCCGGATATTAAGGTAGCATGCAGGTTATGCGGTAATATCCGCGCCATTTCAATTATTGTGGTGCCGCCGCTGGAATGAACAAACATTCCATCTTTTATAAGATGCACGGCTTTTTCCGCAATTATTTTCTTTTCCTCATAAGCATAAATGCTTTTCGATGTTGAATGCGAATTATAAAATGATGGCGATAAGGCGCCTCCGTGCACTTTTATAACTTTTCCGGATTTTGATAATTCGTGCAGGTCGCGGCGTATGGTGTCATCAGAAACATTAATCCTTTTACTTAAATCGACAGATAATACTTTATTGTGCAAGTTCACCTCATGCAGTATCAGTGATTGCCTTTCTCTTTTAAGCATAGCCTTTGTTTCGTTAACGAATATAGAAGGAAATCATAATTAAAATGCAAATACCCGCAAGAATGTGCATAAATACTTTCTTAAAACCGCACATAACCGCTTTTGTAACCATTGGCTCCATGAAACGCGCTAATGTTTTTTGATTCTGAAAAAAAGTATAAATACTTGCTTTTGAAAACTTTGAATTTGTATCTTACCTTAAAATTTGCTATGCCAGCACCTTGGAGAACAGGCCGGTTTACGAAGATTGAAAAAATTAATGAAGCCGTACTGCGTTTTTGGATTGAGATACCGGAGCTTCCGGTTTTTGATTTTAAACCGGGCCAGTTTGTAACGCTCGATTTGCCAATTGGCGATAAACCTGTTAAACGCTGGAGAAGTTATTCCATTGCTTCGCACCCCGATGGAACAAACATAATAGAGCTGGTAATTGTATTGATGGAAGGCGGGGCAGGTACGCATTACCTCTTTAACGAAGTTTCAGTGGGTACCGAGGTTCCGGTGCGGGGCCCCCAGGGTGTTTTTACCTTGCCTGAAGAGATAGATAAAGACCTGTTTTTTATTTGCACGGGCACGGGCATTGCACCTTTTCGCTCAATGATAAAGTATATTCAACTGCATAATCTTGAGCATAAAAACATCTATCTCATTTTTGGCTGCCGTAAATTATGCGATAGTTTATATGGAGAAGAGATGAAAGCTGCCAGCCAAATGCTTAATAATTTTTATTACCTGCCTTCTTATTCAAGAGAGGACAATGGCAATGAAACAATAAGGCATGGTTATGTGCATGGCATTTACCAAGACATTCTTACTGCACAAAAGCCCAATGCTGATTTCTATTTATGCGGTTGGAAAAATATGATTGATGAAGCAAAACAAAATATCCTGTCAATGGGATACGATAAAAAATCTATACACCTGGAGTTGTATGGTTAGGAGACTTTCAGATTGCGGTCAGTTGGTTTATAATTTTCACTTTCTTTCTGAATTTCAGCTATCTTTTTTTCGAGGCCTAATATGGTTGAATGATTAGAAAGCATTTCATCTTCAAGACGAAGTATTCTCTTTTTTTGCTTGGCTACCATTACCCTTTTATATAGTAAACCCAGGCAAAAAGCTGCAATGGCAGCAACTACTGTTGATATCATAGATCTATATTATTAATTTTCAAAACACACATAGCATTCCGTATTTATACGGATCAAGTTAGAAAATAGTTTACTGTGTTAGTTGCGGTTACGCATTTAATATTAACAAACCCTGTAATTTATCTTTGATTGATTCTATTGGTATCCGTTCCTGCTGCATGGTATCCCTGTATCTTATTGTAACGGTTCCATCCTCTTTTGACTGCTGGTCAACCGTAACACAAAAAGGAGTTCCCACGGCATCCTGCCTGCGGTAACGTTTGCCTATCGTATCTTTTTCTTCGTAAAAACATTTAAAATAAGGCGTGCATTCAGCAATGATGTTTCTTGCAATTTCCGGCAAGCCATCTTTCTTAACCAGTGGCAACACCGCTAATTTAACCGGGGCGATTTTTGCAGGAATACGCAATACCACGCGGCTGTCTTCCCTGCCATCTTCCTTTACCCATTTTTCTTCCTCGTAGGCATGGCTTAAGATGAGTAAAAACATCCTGTCTAAACCGATGGAAGTTTCAATTACATAAGGAATATAATGCTGGTTAAGTTCATTATCAAAATAAGTAAGCTTTTTACCACTGTATTTTTGATGTTGGCTTAAATCGAAATCCGTTCTTGAATGTATGCCTTCCACTTCCTTAAAACCAATAGGGAATTCATATTCAATATCCAAAGCAGCATCAGCGTAATGCGCCAGTTTGGTATGGTTATGATATCGATATTTTTCTGCGGGAATACCGAGGCTTAAATGCCATTTCAGCCTCTCTTCTTTCCAGTATTCATACCATTCTTTTTGTGTGCCGGGACGAATAAAGAACTGCATTTCCATCTGCTCGAATTCACGCATGCGGAAAATAAACTGGCGGGCCACTATTTCATTGCGGAAAGCCTTACCTGTTTGTGCAATGCCAAATGGAATCTTAAGCCTTGACGTTTTTTGCACATTCAGAAAATTTACGAAAATACCTTGTGCAGTTTCGGGCCTGAGGTAAACAATATTATCATCAGGATTATCGCTGGAAACGGCGCCAAACTCTGTTTTGAACATGAGGTTGAACTGGCGAATGTCGGTCCAGTTAGAAGTGCCACTTATGGAGCAAACGATCTTATTATCGTCAATTAATTTTTTTAAACCATCCAAATCGCCTTTTGCATCCAGCACTTCCAGCTCTTTTAAAACAGCGTTGGCCAGGTCTTCCTTACCCTCTTCTTTTAATTTATCTGCATGCGCTTCAATAAGATGATCTACGCGGTAACGTTTCTTGCTGTCTTTGTTATCAATCATCGGGTCACTGAAACTATCTACGTGACCGCTGGCCTTCCAGGTGGTTGGGTGCATGAAAATGGCAGCATCAATCCCCACAATATTCTCATGCATCTGCGTCATGCTTTTCCACCAATAGTCACGGATATTCTTTTTCAGCTCGCTTCCGTATGGGCCATAATCATAAACAGCGCTTAAACCATCATAGATTTCGCTGGAAGGAAATACAAATCCATATTCTTTAGCGTGGGAAATTATTGCCTGGAAACGGTTGTCTTGCTGAACACTCATAGTTTAAAATGGGCGCAAATATATTAAAGTTTAATGTTTAATACTGATTGTTTGAAAGTTCGCCGGTTCAAAAGCGCATGTGCCACAAGTTCATAGCACTAATCGCACATATAAATTCCTGAGGTATAAAGGTTTAAATTGCATGAATACACTAATGTAATCATTCTGCAAATATGGTGCTCCCTTTCTATTGATGGATAAGAAATGGGAACGGGAGCTAAACACCGTAACGTTCCTGCAAAATATTGCGATGGTGTAAAAGATGGCCGTAAATAATATAAGCAAGGGCATTTACCGAAACAGTACTATTGGAAGCCGTGCCTGTGCGCTTAATCTGATCTTCATTTAAAGCTAACAGAAATATATCGGTAGCGGCGCGAACCGAATTAAACTCCTGCTTAAGTGAAGACAAACTTCTTTCTTCTGCAAAACCATTTTCAACATACGCATTTTCTTCAAAAGAAGCCAGTGGCGTTATGTCGCCGCGGCTTATTCGCAAGGCACGATAAGCAAAAACGCGTTCCGCATCGGTAAGGTGCTGCAATACCTGTTTTACCGTCCATTTTTTTTCTGCATAAGCAAAATCCGCCTTGCTTTCGGGCAAATTGTTATAGAATTCCTGTATATCGAAGGCGTAATTGTTTACCAGTTCAGTTACAGAATCGCCTTCTGCCAGCGCGATGTATTTGTGATAATAAGCTGCTGATTCGTTAGCTTGTGGTCTTGCCATGATTATTTTTTTTCAAGGTTATTTTGCAAAGGTTTGCTGTTTACTTTTTTCGTCTCAGGCTTTAAGGTGGAGGCTAGTTTTACAGCCGCAGCCGCATTTAGCAAGCCGCCGCTGGTAAGTTCACTCATTTCAATTGGCTCATCTGTTGAATTGTCATCCTTTAAAGGCTTATTAACTGTGTCCAAATGTGTTGCCGAACCGGTTAATGCATATTTTATTTGCGCCGCTGTCAACTGCGGATAATAAGAACGCAGCAATGC
>JAEWJV010000365.1 GCA_023386395.1 Bacteroidota bacterium | reverse complement strand
GGCGATGGCTTTACCGATACCGGTAGTACTGCCGGTGACGATTATGACTTTATTCTGCAATCGCATAGCTGATTATTAAACTGGTTTCAAAACGCTTTTTACTACTTCTCCTTTATGCATTTTTTCGAAGGCTTCATGCCATTCTGTAATGGGCCATACACCGCCTATAATTGGTTTTACATCCAGGTTTCCGGAAGCTAATAAGGAAATTACTTTTTCCCATACCGGCCAGTTATGACTAAAGCTCCCCTGGAGCGTAACATTTTTCTGCACCAATGGATCCAATGAAAAACCCAATGGCTGTGGTCCCCAGCCTACTTTGGTGATATGCCCGTTTGGCCTCACCAATTGCAATGCAATTTTTAAAGTAATGCTGGCCCCTGCTGCGTCAATGATGAAATCAGCGCCTAAACCATCTTTTCGATTAGCCCACTCCGTTGCATCACCAATTATTGGTTCAACGCCGTATTGCCTTGCAATATCCAGGCGGTGCCTGTCTGTTTCCAAACCAACAATTGCCACATCCGCTCCGCAGAGCTTTGCCACAGCAGCACAAAGAATACCGATGGTACCCGGCCCCAATACGATAACACGGTCACCGGGTTTTATTCTTGAATTTTCAACCACTGCATTATAAGCAACACAACAAGGTTCTGTTAAACAAGCCTGCTCAAATGAAAGCTGGGCGGGTACATGATGCAGGCAGCGGGCAGGCACGCTTACATATTTTGTCATTGCACCATCCACGCCGTACCCAAATCCTTTCCGGTTTGGATCAAGATTGTAGAGACCTGCTCTTGACATTGGGCTATCGGGATTAATAATAGCTGCTGTTTCACTTACAACCCTGTCTCCTTCCTTCCAGTTTTTTACACGGCTTCCTGTTGCTGCAATATGGCCGCCAAATTCATGTCCAAGCACCACCGGGTAATTTACCGGCCAGCTATGATCGGCTGTCCATTGATGTAAGTCGCTTCCGCAAACGCCCACATTCACCACTTCAAGCAAAACATCATCTTCCCCTATTTCAGGTTTATTGATTTCTCTTATTTCCACCGAACCTTTTTCAGGCGCATAGTTTACTACTGCTGCTGATTTGATCATAACTTAAAAAGAAGAATTTTATATTGTGTATTGCCTGATGGTTAAACACTTTCAGCTATTTAACCATTATTTACTTCATCTTATTTACCTCGCCATAACTATGAATCTTTTTACAAATCAACCGCAATGATTCTTCCAGGTTGCCGTCTGCCCTTTTAAAGGCATCCGCATCAATTGTAAGCGGGGCGCCTAATACCACTATCGGTGCTCCATATGCGGGGCATTCGATCGCCTGCTCAAGCGATAATCCTCCTACTGCCTGTACGGGAATATTTACGGCTTTCACCACAGCGCCTAACTGATCCAACGGGCTTGGCATTCTTTTCCCCTGTGCGGCAATACCGCGGCGTTCATCATAACCAATATGATGAACAATATAGTCACAACCCAGGTCTTCGAGCCACCTGGCAGCCGCCACCATATCATCGCAACCGAGATTATCACCCATTACTTTCACGCCAAAGTCCTTTCCGGCTTTTACCACGCATTTTATTGTTTCTTCATGTGCCCTTGCCATTACCACTACATGCGTTGCTCCCGCCCTTGCCATCATTTCCGCTTCCAGGTAGCCGCCGTCCATTGTTTTTAAATCGGCGACAACAGGCACACCGGGAAAAGCCGCCCTTAATTTTTTAACCCCATGCAATCCTTCCGCTAATATTAAAGGAGTACCGGCCTCCAGCCAATCTACACCGGCCCGCATAGCCATAGCGGCGGTTTCCAGTGCCTCATCAATATTTGTAAGGTCCAACGATATCTGAACTATAGGCTTCATGCAGTAATTACTATTTAAAAGTATATGGTAATAGAAATAGAAAACAGCTTGCAACACTAAAGTTAAGTACTTAAGCTTCAATGCGGCTCCTGGAAAACCATAAACGAACGAAAAAACATTGCGGCCTGCAAAGCAAAAGCCTATCCTTTCCATAATTTTATTTTCTGTTGCAGCAGGGTGCCGTGACGCTGTACAAACCTTTAACGAAAAACCTGCTGCGGCTTAATGGAATATAGCTGTATGCCAACGTTGTACCATTGTATACTTTTCTTTGGCTGCCTGTACTATTTGCATAAAATAAACGTTTTTGGGTTTCACCAATCATGATTCATAAAATGAAAAGGATTTCATTATTCCTTAATTTACTTTTCTTTCTTCTGTGTGTTACACATGTCCATGCGCAGCAAAATGCTGCATCAGATCACGCTTTACATGCAGGTACTTCTAACATCTCTGAGACTGCTTTTAATCAATTCATGGCTGGCTATATAAAAAGCCACCCTTTTAACGGAACAATCCTTGTGGAGCAAAACAATAAGAAGATATATAATCAGAGTTTTGGTATTGCCAATTTTCAATTTAATATTCCTAACACCAATGCCACAAAATATAAAATTGCCTCCATCACAAAATTGTTTACATCTGTTTTGATAATGCAGCTTGTTGAACAAGGAAAAATAGATTTAAACCAAAACATTAAAACCTATTTGCCCGGTTACAAAGGAGAGGGCGCGGAGAAAGTAAAAATTTTCAATTTGCTGACTGCAACTTCCGGTATAGAAAGTAACGAGAAAGATGTAAAAGGTGATGACATTCCGGCTATGTATGCCAGGCCATACAGTACAGACGAATTGCTAAACATATTTTGCAGCGGGAAGCTGGAAAGCGAACCGGGAAAAGTATGGAACTACAACAATGCAGACTATGTGATACTTGGAAAAATCATTGAAGCTGTCAGCAATAAATCTTATGAAGATGTACTTAAAGAAAAAATTCTTGCACCTCTGCAAATGACTGAAACGGCGATGTTCGGTATGACGAAAGTAATTCAGAATCTTGCGAATGTTTATGAAGTGAATGACAGCACAAAAACAATTGAAAATACCCCGCCCATATATACGGAGAACTATTATGCTGCGGGAGGCTTGTATTCAACAGCAAATGATTTATTGAAATTTTCCAATGCACTTTATAGCGGTAAATTAATAAACAGCAGTAGTTTGAAATCGATATTGCAACCCTATCTTGCCTCCTATGGTTTTGGCATCTGGGCTTATGATATGAAGGTAAACAATCAAACAATCAGTGTGGCTGAACGGCAAGGTGCCATCTGGGGAACGAAGACCAGGCTAGTGCATATTGCAGAGAAGGACATAACAATTATACTTTTATCGAATGCGCAAACAACAAGCATAGATGATCTCCAGGCAAAAATGATAGCTGAACTATTCAGGTAAAAACAGCCACGGACAGGACTAATCACTATTGCCACGCCTGCATAAATGCGTGACCGTTAGCGCCTATTCAATCAAAACCTAATTATCCAGGCATTATTAATGAACGACAGTAACATACTAAGGCAAACTTTCGATGAAGTAGCCCTGTTATATAACGAGGTAAGACCTCGTTATCCGGAAGAATTATTTTCAACGTTGATTGACATTACCAATTTAGATGCAAATGCAACACTTCTTGAAATTGGCGCCGGCACCGGGCAAGCCACAAAACCATTAGCTCAAAAAGGGTTTCAAATAACTGCAGTTGAATTAGGACATTCATTAGCAGAAGTAGCAAAGCGTGAATTGGACGACTATAAAAACGTTCAGGTAGTAAATACTTCTTTTGAGCAGTCAGATTTTTTGCCCAAAACATTTGACTTAGTATATGCAGCCACTTCGTTTCATTGGATTGACCCTGCTGTAAAATATACAAAAACACATCGCCTGCTTCGTGACAGCGGTTATCTCGCAGTCATTCATACAAATCATATATCGGATGAAGCAGGAGATAAGTTTTTCATTGAATCACAACCTGTTTATGAGCGTTATAATTTTTTAGATAATCCCAAACCAAAACTGCCAAACAAAAAAGAACTTAAACCCGATGAAATTGATGAACACTTGTTTAAATTAATTCACTATCAGCTCTTTCCTGTAATTATAACCTACACTGCAAAGAACTTTGTTAAGCTACTGAACACGTATTCAAGTCATCTTAAAGCTGACAAGAAAATTCAACAATTATTTTATCAGGAAATTGAAGATTTTATTAATGAAAATTTTAACGGTAAAATAGATAAGCACTTTGCAATGTCATTGACCGTTGCCCAAAAAATATAAAGCAGAACGTAAACATTATTGCTTCTTCCACACCACGGTTGCGGTAACGGCCCCGCCGTTGGTGGTATGAGTAACCACATAACTCAATACATTATTCTCAAGCGTGAAGCTGCGTACCTGCACATGGCCTTCCCAGTTAGGATAAAAAGCATGCTGCACATTGAAAGCAATACTATGTTTATCCGGGTTAACGGTATAAGTACCAAAATGTGAATTATTGCCCTGGACCAAAGCAGCATTTTCAGCGGGTGTAGCCTTATTCTTATCGCCTGCTGCAACTTTTGGGCGAACGGCTTTTAAAATCTGTATGGCATAGTCACCACCATCGGTGAACACGAGCAACCCTACCGGGTTTTCGCCGTAAGGCAATGTTTTGCTTCCGTCTGCATTTGTGTTTTCCACTTTTACCAACGACCATGTGCCCACAAGTTGTTTGCTTGGTTTTTCCGGCTGTTTTACGTTTTGTGCCTGTAATGTGGTGAATAACATAAAGGCAGCACACATTAAGTATCTCATCATTTATAGTTTTTTAAAAAAAATTGAATTGATTTAAGCTGGTAGCAAATGCCTGTTACAATAACCGGTTTTTGCAAATTCATCTACACTGGAAGCTATATATTCAATACCGGGAAACAGGCCCGCCAGTGCTTTTACAACCTGCTGCGACAAGCCGGCTTTCTGTGCTTCCGTTCTTCCTTCAAGGATATACCCGAATACATGAATGAAGCTGGTTTTTTTACCACCCACTTCATACCGCACATAAGGGTTTACCCTTACTTTAATATCATCTTTCGTAAAAAGACCGCTGGCATCAGCAGCATTCAATACAGCACTTAACATGTCGGGTTCAGACACCTGTGTTAAAACATCGGCTGAACAATCAATAATAAAATGTGGCATAATTCATTGTTTTTAATTGTTACTGATTCTTATAATTTCTCCGTTAACCGGTTAACAAATTTTCATTTGCTTTATAAGTTGATAACGCAAAATTATGCAGGGGATATGCCTCCGCATTTGTACTATTTTACGCTTCTTTTGTATTTTGCAGCTATGCAGGTTGAAACGTTATATAAACCGTATGAGATTGAAAGGAAAGAAATGCAGCGCTTCCCAAAAGTTACAAAGCGGAATAATTTCTTTGGGCTGATACATATTATAGAAGGCACAGGCATACAAACGGTAAACAAAAACAGGTTTAACTACCGCAGGGGCAATTTGTTTCTATTAACGCCGCAGGATGTGTATTCATTTGATATTAGTACGCCAACAACCTTTTTCTTTATCCGGTTTAATGAAATGTACGTAAAAGAAAAAATGGGAAAGGATAAAGAGGCTGTAAAACAGGTTGGATATATTTTACAAAATGCAAGCCATCGCCCGGGCTGTATATTAAAGAATAAAACGGACAAGCCTTTAATTGCCTCGCTGGTGGAAAGCATACTGCATGAACAATCTAATCAGCAACTGTATTACAACCGTATTACGGAACAAATTATTAATACCATGATTACCATTGTGGCAAGAAATATTGCATTGAAACTTCCTAAAAATATAAAGGAAAACACCGGCGAGCCTGTGCTGGAAATGCTGCAGTATATTCAGCAAAATATTTTTGAGCCTCGAAATTTAAGAGCAGAAAAACTCAGTGGGCATTTTAATATATCGCTCAATTATTTAGGCCGGTATTTTAAGAAACAAACGGGCGAAACCCTGCAAAGCTATATTGCCAATTACAAGTTGCGGCTGATAGAAACGAGGTTATTGCACAGTGATATGCGGATTAATGAAATTGCTTACGAATTTAATTTTACAGATGAAAGCCACCTGAACCGGGTATTCAAAAAGTATAAAGGGATAAACCCTTCCGACTTCAGAAAAATAAATACCATCAACTAAAAAACCCGGCAGCCATTTATATACAACAGTTTCGGCTTTTTCCTTTTCCGTAATATCTTTTTAGCAAGCCATAAGCGAAGGAAGGGCATTGCGGGCAGGAAGAAGGAATGCCCTTCTTTTCTATAATTTTATATTCTGCTGCAGCAGGTCTCGTGGCGCCGCCCAAAACTTTTAACGAAGAAGTTGCCACTTAATTACATCCATTTTTTTATTTCTCAATTACGCGGCTGTACCAACTAACAAACATAAAACATCAGTACTGCAGGCAGCGCAGTGTTCGCTGACTTATTTACCCGCTGGTTCAAACATTAACCTGGAAATAAAAATCAATTCAGTTATTTAAGCTTGTTTAATGCGCAACAAAAAACTCTATCGAAACTTAAGCCTGGCTTACCTTTCGATTGTACCCGTTTTAACTGCTATACTTGGTTTTTCCATTGATAATACAGTTACCGGCTGTACCTGCCAATATGGGTTTCATTATTTCCCAAACAAATTATTTCACTCCGCACCCTGCATCATTTATTTTTGCCGCATCAACTATTAATCACAAAACAAATTTCCCTTGGGGGAACAGTTTATGAAGCACACACCTTTCACACAAAAGCATATTGCGCTGGGCGCTAAAATGGCTGAATTTGCAGGTTATAATATGCCGATAAGCTATACCGGCATTAACGATGAACATGCTGCGGTGCGCAATAATGCAGGTGTGTTTGATGTGAGCCACATGGGTGAATTTATTCTGAAAGGTGAAAACGCTTTAGACCTTATTCAGCGCGTAACAACAAACGATGCATCGAAGCTTGCCAATGGCAAGGCGCAATACAGCTGCTTTACCAATAATGAAGGCGGCATAGTGGATGATCTTTTGGTGTATTGTATTGAAGAAAATAAAGTGTATATGCTGGTGGTAAATGCCGGTAATATTGCAAAGGACTGGAGCTGGATTGTGCAACATAATTCAAACAATGTTGAACTTCATAACATAAGTGATAAAACCTGCCTGCTTGCCATACAGGGCCCTAATGCAACAAAAATTTTGCAACCTCTGATGGATATTGATATTCTCAACCTTAAATATTACACTTTTGTAAAGGGCAAATTTGCCGGCGTTGATAATGTTTTGATAAGTGCAACAGGATATACAGGCGCGGGAGGCGTAGAAATATATTTCGAAGATAAAGACAACAACGCTGATACAATATGGAACGCCATTTTTGAAGCGGGCAAAGCGGAAGGTATAAAACCTATCGGCCTCGGCGCAAGGGATACGCTTCGTTTGGAAATGGGTTTTTGTTTATACGGCAATGATATTGATGATACAACCTCACCGCTTGAAGCAGGCCTGGGCTGGATAACAAAACTGAATAAGACAACAGCTTTTACCGCGAAAGAGATTATAGAAAAACAAAAAGCGGAAGGCATTAAAAGAAAGCTCATAGGTTTTGAAATGACAGACCGCGGTATTCCGCGCCATGACTATGTAATTAAAGATGCGGAAGGCAATGCGATAGGTAAAGTAACCAGCGGCACACAATCGCCGTCACTGGGAAAAGCCGTAGGCATGGGTTATGTTGCTGTTAATAATGCCGGTTTGGATAATGAAATTTATATTGATATACGCGGCAGGCTTATTAAAGCCAAGATTGTGAAGATGCCGTTTAGTTAACGCAACTGGTTCAGTCTAAAAAAACTGAACCAGTCTTTATTCATTCCACTCTCCGGCACCCATTCTCAGCACTTCATATTCTTCTTTGGTGCAATCAATTATGGTTGACGGTATCATGCCGCCGGCGCCGCCATCCACAACAATATCAACAAGGTTTTTGAAATTTTCATAAATTAATTCCGGGTCAGTATATTCTTCCACCATTTCGCCGGGCAGCGAAGCAGACAGGATGGGATGTTCAAGTTCCTGTACAATTGTTCTTGCAATGTTATTATCGGGCACACGTAAACCAATGGTGCTTTTCTTGCTTTGCAAAATCTTCGGCACTTCTTTGCTTGCAGGCAAAATAAAAGTGTAGGGACCGGGTAAATATTCTTTCAGCAACCTGTACAATGGGGTTGAAATGTTTTTAGTGTATTTGCTTAAATCACTCAAATCATAACAAACAAAACTTAACTGCGCTTTATGGGGGTCAATATGTTTTATCCGGCAAATTTTTTCTATGGCCTTATGCTGAAAAATATCGCAGCCCAAACCATAAATGGTATCCGTAGGATAAATGATCACACCACCATCAAGCAAACATTCTTTAATGGTTTTAATGTGGCGTTCATTTGGATTACCGGCGTGCACGTGCAATAACATATTCAAAGCTTTTTATTTGTAAACAATTATGACTAAGTTAGACTAAAACCATTTTATTTTTACGCATGCCTGAGAAAGAAACAAATGAAACAAAAGAAGAATCGACGAGGCTTTTGCCCTCTGAAGAAGTTTTCCTGGAGGGACCTAAAAACCGTGGGTACGAATTACTTTTCAGTTTAAAAGTATGGTGGCAGTTTATAAAAGCTTTTCGAACCCTGCATTTTGTAGGCCCCTGCATAACTGTATTT
>JAEWJV010000364.1 GCA_023386395.1 Bacteroidota bacterium | reverse complement strand
TATATGCCGCACAACTGGGCAAGTGCAGAGTTTATAAGAATGGTAGTGCACATGATTGAATTAGATCATGGAAAAGATTTGCATTTGTTTGAAAGCCTGCCCGCAAAGTGGGCAAGAGCTGGCGCCGTAACAAAATTGAACGGTATTCTTACACCATTTGGTAAAATAAATCTAAGTTTTACTATTAATAATTCCGGCGATGCGGGAAAATTGCATCTGGAGTTTTTAGATAATGTTTCTTTGCCTGAAAACATCAGGATTTATAAAAAAAGCTGGGCCAACAACGATGCGGTGCAAACCGTTACGCCCGCAAAAAATATGGATGTAGATGTTTCATTCAAATAATTATCAAACAAAAAACAATCAGAAAAAAATGGCTTCAAGAAGGAAATTTTTACAAACCGCTGCGCTTGGTTCTGCTGCTGCTTTAAGCGGTACCAATATTATTGCACGGGGTAGAAAAATGCATGCAATAAAAGATAACCCGGTTGTTGTATCTACATGGGGATTCGGGCAAACGGCAAATGCAGGCGCGTGGGAAATTTTAGGCAAAGGCGGAAGAGCATTGGATGCTGTTGAAGCCGGTGTAAAAATTCCTGAAGCCGATCCAACCAATCAAACTATTGGATTAGGCGGACTGCCTGATCGTGACGGGCATGTTACACTTGATGCCTGTATTATGGATGAAAATTATAACTGTGGTTCTGTAATGTGCCTTGAACATATTGTTCATGCTATTTCTGTAGCAAGATTAGTAATGGAAAAAACACCTCATATTGTTTTAGCTGGTGATGGTGCATTACAATTTGCATTAGCCAATGGTTTTAAAAAAGAAAACCTTTTAACGCCTGAAAGCGAAAAAGCATGGAAAGAATGGTTGAAGACATCCAACTATCATCCGGAGATTAATGTGGAGAACAGGTTGTATGATAAAAATAAAGACCCTATGCCGGGCGGCCCGTCAAACCATGATACTATTGGTATGATGGCAATGGATGCAAACGGTAATTTAAGCGGCGCCTGCACAACAAGTGGGCTTGCTTATAAAATTCATGGCCGTGTTGGCGATTCTCCTATCATTGGCGCTGGTTTGTATGTTGATAATGAAGTTGGCGCAGCCACATCAACCGGTGTGGGTGAAGAAGTAATTCGCATTGTTGGTTCACATTTAGTGGTTGAACTGATGCGGCAGGGCAAAAGCCCCGAAGATGCGTGCAGGGAAGCCGTTGAAAGAATCGTAAAAAGAAATCCTGAAAAATCAAAAGATATTCAGGTAGGTTTTGTTGCGTTGAACAAGAAAGGTGAATATGGCGGCTATAGTTTGCAACCAGGTTTTGTTTATTCCGTAACCGGTAAAACAATTAATAAAATATTTCCTTCAAAAAGTTTTTATAAATAAAATCTATGAATAATAAAGCAGTATTGGAAGTTTGTGCTTTTCATATTGAGTCTTGTTTAATTGCAGAAAAATGCGGCGCGGTGCGGGTTGAATTATGCGACAACCCGATTGAAGGCGGCACTACGCCGAGCTATGGAACCATAAAACAGGTAAGAGAAAAAATTTCGATCAAATTATATCCCATCTTAAGGCCGCGTTCAGGCAACTATTTTTATAGTGATGAGGAGTTTGATATATTGAAAGATGATATTGACATGTGTAAACAATTAGGTTGTGATGGTATTTCTGTTGGTATATCAAAGATCAATTCTGAAGTGGATACAGAAAGATTGAAGCGCATTGTTGAATGGGCTGGCCCAATGGGCGTTACCTGCAACCGCATATTTGATTGTGCGCCGGATGCCTTTAAAGCATTGGAAGATATCATTGGTTGTGGTTGCGAACGCATACTTACATCAGGACAAAAAAGTGCTGCGCCGGATGCTGCTGATTTTTTAAAACAACTGGTTGATAAAGCCGGTGACAGAATTATTATCATGCCTGGCGCCGGTATAAAATCATCCAACATTGCAAAACTGAGAGATGTAAGTGGTGCAAAAGAATTTCATTCATCTGCCAGAAAAATTGCGCCGAATCCTGTTACCTATATTAACAAAGAAGTAAGCGATTATGGCAATGTTTATATAGCCGATGAAGTTGAAGTAAAAGCAATGATCGATGCTTTGAATGGTTAGGTTAATAAATATGTGCAATGCAAATAAGAAAAATTGTTATAGCTGCTGCACTTATTCTTTTAATAACTATTGCCTGTTTTATTCCCTTTGAAAATAAAACAGGCATTGTTATTTATGCATCTTTATACGACGTTGCCAAACAAATAAATGATTTGAATAACTGGAAAAAGTGGAACACTGATCTCAACCAAAATAATGTTCAAATCACAGGCAGTTTTAACAGCGATCAATTAGCAATAATAAAGCCTGGTTATTCTTATACACTTCATCATATAAACCCGCTTGCAGTAGTATTAAAAAGAAAAAATAAAAATAAATCAGATTCTTCCCTTATTGAAATATCTCCATTGACAGATACTTCAGTATATATTGAATGGAGTGGAAAATCATCTGTGTCAGGCTTGATTACAAAGGCAACCTCAACTTCTTTAATACATGATGATTTTGCCATGTTTAAAGCTATGATGGAAGATGTTCAACTTAAATATGGCTTCCCTGTAAAACTGGTTCCGGTAAAAGATACGTTGCTGCTTACTGTTGTTGCAACCAAATCCGGAGAAAAAAATATAACTCCCTTGTTGTATCAGCAGCTTGTTTCATATATAAATACCAATAATCTGCCTTCAGAAAAAAATTATTTTTATAAAACGGATCTTGACAGCAATAAAGTTGCTGTATGCATACCTGTTTATAAACAATTACATGACACAAAGAATATAAAATTTTTAGAATTACCTGCAACGGGAAGATTGGTTGAAGCAACCTATTCAGGAATGCCCGCCAATAAACCGGCTGTTTATACTGCTATCAATAATTTTATGATTGACCAGCACTTAAAACAGGTAGCACAACCTTTGGAACAATATAATATTGCGGATACAATGCCAAACCTCAACAGTAATATAAGTCTCAAAATTTATTTCCCTGTATTTTAAACCGCAAAGTTTTACAAACTACATTATTTATTTTTTTTGAAAATTTCCAGCGGCTCATTATTTCTCGCTATAATAATATATTCACCTTTTAAAGTATGAAGGGTTTTAATATCCCTTACTTCTCCTTTTACAAACAAGCCGCTTTCTTCAGGCTTAATATAATTTAACTGTTGCCTGTTGCCAAGTAATGTAAATCCATAGCCAGCATCATAACGACCGGTTTCAGGCTTTAATCCGTAAAAGTTACCGGCCATAAATACATCTTTAATACCATCATTATTCAAATCATTTACATCAATGGCAAACACAGGCGCAAACTGCGTTTGCTGCGGTAAGGGTTGCATATCAAACGTGCCATTTCCTTTATTAATAAATACACAACTTTGCGTTTGCTGCACTGTAAGCTTTTGTGCACTGCTTAATTGTTGTGCTGTAAATACTTTATCAATAGTTAAGCCTGCATATTCACTAAAAGACGCAAATTTCTTTTTCAGGAAAGGCATTTGTGTTATCATATCACTGTATAGATTGAAAGGATAAGCCTTACCATCTGTTTTGTAATATACCGGCACGCATACGCTTGAACCGTTGTTATTAAAATCACTTACATATAATGCTGCAGGATGATCTTTATCTGCTTTTATTTTTGAATTCAATCCATTGTTGCCGGCAATTAAATCAGGTTTGCCATCATTATTTATATCAGTCACAGTTAAACAATTCCACCACCCGCTGCTGTTGGCAATTTCCAAATATTTCTTTAGCTGATTGTTTTGAAACTTATAAATGGTAACAGGCAGCCAGTCTCCAACAACAATCAATTCGTTCCTTCCATCGTTATCAATATCTGCAATTTTTGCATCGGTTATCATGCCTGCTTTCAGCAGTTCAGGGGCGAGTGTTTGCGTTGCATCAACAAACCTGCCTTTGCCCATATTCTTTAGTAAAACACCTGGTGGCGTTTTACCATATGCCCCCGGAATACTTCTTGCACCAACAAAAACATCAGGTTTCCCGTCTCTGTCAACATCACCTGTACAAACGCAAGATGCATTTAAACTAACAGGCGGCCAGCCCTTGAAGCTGCGTGTAAAATTTCCCTTGCCATCGTTTACATATAATCTTATAAACGAACTGCCTTCATTCATAGGTTTGTTGCCACCGGTTGCAACAATTAAATCTTTATCGCCATCATCATCTATATCAAAAAATACAGCGCCAACATCTTCACTGTTTTTATCCTGCGCAAAGGCAAACTGCCTGCTTTGCATGAATGTGCCATCTGCCTTCTGCATAAATAATTTTGAAGTATCGTCCTGGGCGCCTCCTATAAAAAAGTCTTCCAAACCGTCTCCGTTTACATCTGCAACAACAAGCTTTGGCCCTTCTGTTGAAAGCATTTTTGGAATCAGTTTTTCTCTATCAAAATCAACATAGTTATTTTCTTTATGCGTGATATTACCACGAATAACATTTGCCGTAACATTTGTATATAAAGCCTGAATATTTTTGTTAGAAGATGTGGGTACAGTTGCATTGGCCTGCAATAAAACCAATAATGTATCTGCTGAAGGATTGCTAATGGTTTGCTGTTTTTGATTGGGCCATTTCACAACGAGGCTATCAATTACATTACTGTTTTCAAGGCCAAAATTTAAAACATTATCGCTGCAGCTTTCAAAACCACGTTGCGGCATTTGTTCCAATACCTGTTCTTTATTTTCGTAATAAATTATTACTCTTGTACCATAACCAAAAGTATTTTGGGCATTACCTTTCAATTTTATTTTTAGATAATGATGATGCAGTTTTTCACTCGTTAAGTTCTTATACACGAAAGCCGGCATGTTCTCATTGTTCACAATCAAATCCAGGTCGCCGTCGCCATCCAAATCACCATAAGCAGCGCCATTACTAAGTGAAGGAGTGCCTAACCCAAGCACTTCACTCTTATTTTTAAAAGCCAGGTTTTTTTGATTGATGAATGCATAATTACTCACTGGCGTTACAGGCATTTTATCAATAAAATCCTTATAATTAAACCCGCCATGCATAATGCCATCACGTGTTTGATCGTTGCCGAAAAAAGAAAGAAAATCCTGGTTGGTCAAATCTTTGTTGATACCATTACATACATATATATCTTTCCAGCCATCATTATCAAAATCAAAACTTAATGCACCCCAGCTCCAATCTGTAGCTTCTATGCCGGCATAATCTGCTATCTCGCTAAATGTTCCGTCTCCATTGATCAACTGCAAACAATTTTTTTGCAGCTGGTGATGAAAATCGTTTTTCAGCCTTGCATTATTCACATCATAATCGTCAAACCGGGTTGTTGTTTTTAAGCGCCGGTCATCTTCGGGTAACATATCAGTTGTGAACACATCAAGCCAGCCATCATTATTCATATCAGCCATATCACTGCCCATCGAAGCCAGGCTTACATGGCCTGTAGCTTCATCAATCACTTCTTTAAATGTTCCGTTGTGCTGATTAATATACATGTAATCCTTCTCGAAGAAATCATTTGACACATATAAATCCTGCCAGCCATCATTATTCAAATCACCAACAGTTACACCCAGGCCAAAGCCAATTTCGCTTCCGTAAATTCCGGCTGTTGCACTAATATCAATAAAATGATTATTATCATTTCTATACAAACGGTCACCTTTAGCGCTGCGCACATTTCGTATATGCCTGTCGTAACCAAAACTTGCAATTGGCCTGAAACTGTTGTTCAATACAAAACAGTCCAGGTCGCCATCGTTATCATAATCAAAAAACACAGCCTGAGTGCCAATGCCGCTATCTGCCAAATCATACTGCCGAGCCTGTTCTTGAAAAGTATTGTTGTGCTGATTGATGTATAACTCATTCTCTGTGTTTTCTCCTTTTATATCGCCACTGTTACTTACATAAATATCAAGCCAGCCGTCTCCATTTACATCGGCCATTGAAACACCTGTATGCCATTTATGAATGCCTTGTATGCCCGCGCTTGCAGAAATATCTTCAAATTTAAAATCACCTTTATTTAAATATAATTTGTTCGTTCCCTGGTTGGAGGTAAAGAATACGTCAGGCAAGCCATCATTGTTTATATCACCAATGCCTACGCCGCCGCCGTTATAAAAATTTCTAAAATTGAATATGTTGAAATGGGCAGAATCGTTTACAGCATTAATAAAATTAATACCGGTTTGTGTTGAATCTAAAGATTGAAATAACTGAGGCGTATCATCTTTTGCTTCAGTTTCATTTTTATTATGACAGGCAATAAATAACAAGCAGCCAACTAAAACACACCAACAACTTTTCTTCATAATAACTTTATAAAACATAAAAAGCAGCCTGTAAAAGAACTGCTTTTTACTTGATAATAAACAATGATTTTAGAATGCCGGATAACCCGGGTTTTGCTTTAAGTTTGGGTTGGCAATATGTTGATTTTGCGGAATCGGAAATAT
>JAEWJV010000359.1 GCA_023386395.1 Bacteroidota bacterium | reverse complement strand
CGGTATCTGTTTTGCGAATACCCTTTTGAACAATTTTTGTTTGATAACTACCGTCAGCAGTAAAATGCAATTGGTAGTAGCCTTTTACATCAAACGGTTCAATGCCAAAAGCTTTGTCCCATTTCTCCAGGTCCATCGCCGCATTCAGCTTTGCATGAACAGTTGGTTTATTAAGATTATTTAATTTAATGATAGCGCTGAAATAATCTTTATCGATATTAAAAAATACGGAATCAATATTTACATACAAGCTGTCTGTGTTCAGCGAAGGCAATTTGGAATCGAAATTGAGAAACAAATTCTTTACTGCCGCAGGCGCATTTTGATTATTGATATAACCATCACGAACCTGCATATTAAAGCCAAGGTCAGGCATTATATTTTTGTCAGCATCATAGCTGCCTTTTAGATACGCAGTAATGTCCACTTTTCCATCCGCTTTTGTTTTGTCGTTCCAGGCTGCATATTCAGGCGGCAATGCTGAAAACACATCATGCAAATCACCTTTGTGCGACTGCAATTCAAAATCCATTGTATAGCCGCTTTCTAAAAACTCAAACCTGCCAATAAACTTAACTGGCAAAGTATTAATGAGCAGGTTGTTTTTTACAAATTCGAATGCAAGTGAATTCGTGTTAATTTTTGTAACAAGACTGGCTTTTAATTTTTTTGAATTGATGTAGCGCGAACTATCGTAGGTTAGATTAAAATCCGCTACATTAATACGTGAAGCAAGGTCAAAAACCGCTTTAGTTAAATCGCCTTTGCCGGTATAATTAAGGTCTTGTGCTGTAATAAGAATAGGAACAGATCGATCATCATAATTAATATTGCTGTGGTCTACCTGGATTTTTTCAAGCTGTAAAGAAGTGCCTGTTGTATCACTTGTTTTTGTTGCTGCTGTAGTATCAGGTTTGTACACATTATAATTTGCACCGCCGTTTTCATCCACCTTAATATTGATATCACTTTCTGTAAGAAATATTTTATCAATTTTTATGTTGCCCGAAAAAACAGAAGTTATATTCACTCCCAATGCCAGTTCTTTTGCTTTTATTAATGTGTCTGTTGGATAGGGCCTGGAACCCATCAGCGAAGCATCATATAAAGTAAGCGTGAGTGAAGGAAAATGATTAAAGAATGATAACCTTGCTTTTGAAAAATCAAGCTTTGTGGTGATGGCATTGTTTACCCATACTTTAATTTTCCCGGCAACAAAATCAGGAAATAAAACCGGTAATAAAAACATCAGTAATAAAACAGATCCAACAGCAATGCCTGTTATCTTAAACAGTTTCAACAGTAGTTTCTTCGCAGCAATTTTCATTCAAAGCGATTGTAAAAAATATAAAATCAAAAAAGCTTTGCTCATTCAAAGTTAATGCAGAACGGCTGCAAGAAACATAAATTCTGTTGAACTATACCACTCAAAAGCAGGTTTTGTGGTTGCATAACCAAGTTGGTTTTATTGATAATTATTTTTAAAATGAATTATTCAATATTGCTTAATGTTGTTCAAAATCATTTTCATACACTACTTTTCCATCTGTTCCCCTGAGAGAAATGTCGTCAATCTCGCAAAGGCCATTTGACGTAAACGTCAGGCCTGTAATAAGGCCGCCCGATCTTGTGTAAGCGGCTGAAAATATTTCCCGGGTACCTATAAAAATCTGCGCTATTTTATTCTTTACAATCACTTCCATATCCTGCCACTGGTAGATATCCAAACCGAAAGAAGACAAATCCGTTGTTTTACCATTTAATAAATGCTCACCAACATTTACGCCGGTGTTACTGGTGCAGCCGGGAAGCGTAGTGAAAAAATAAAGCGAATTACTCTGTTCGCAGATTTCAGGCATAATCATCGGGCACGTTACATTATTAACCGCCTTAAACCTTAATCTCGCCTTTAATATAAAATTGTCGGATTCAACGTTACATGCTTCAGGAAATAAAGTGTAATAATAAAAGTTAGGCAGTTCAGGGTTTACTTTACTGGAGATAATATCATCACGCGTTAATGATAGTACGCCATTTTTTACCGGCATCTTTGGTGTTATACGGGCAGGCATACCCTTAAACAATCCCGGCTTACTAAAAAAGAACCATCCTTTGGTTGGAATACTAACATCAATTGTTTTAACCACTTGATCGTTCACAATCAGCTTTGCATTGTGATAGCCGGGTTCATAGTAAATATCGGTAAGGGTATGTTTATCTTTTTCAATTTTCACCCGCCTGTCCCTGTCCCATGATTGCTGAATAAAAAAACTATCACCATTTGCCTTAGTAACATCGTACGTAAACACTACGGTGTTTGGAATATCGTTACTCGTTGTTTTCTTCACTGAAAATGAAACATCTTTTTCTTTAATGGCCTGTGGTTTTAAAAGATAGACCAGCGAAGCACTTAACAGGAAAAGAATGCCTGCAATTACAGGAATAAAAATTCTGTAGGAAAGCCGGAATTTTTTTCTTTTTCCATTCACCGTTCCGTTAGTGGTGCTCAAACCGGGTTCCTGCTGTTTAATTTTCCGGAACTCCTGCCAGCTTCCATACCCGAGATAAGCAGTAATGGCATTTAGCGTAGCTGCCTGTGGTAAATGATTAAACTGCCCGTTCAACAAGCGTTTGATGGTAGAAATGCTGATGAGTATGCCCGTACTGTTTTCAATCTCGTTGGATAAAAATTCAAAGTCACGCTGCCGTAATGCTTTAGCATCTGCATAACCTGATTTACGGCTAATCTCAGCAAGGCAAATTTTTACCAGCTCTTTATCACTCAAACCATTTTGCTTGCTGTTTGAATGGCTTTTGAACGGGTTTTGAAGCAAAAATCCAGGCATATATATCCATTTTTGAAACCGTAATCAAATAAAACTAATCATTAAACTTTTATCAAATGAACCGATTTTGGCAAGCGGTACTGCTCACTACACTAGTGGCAGGCACACTGGATATTATTTCTGCACATGTAGACCAAACCATTCGTACGGGCACCTTTCCATCTAAAATGTTTTATGCTATTGCCGGTGGTGCTATAGGATTGGAAAGAGCTTTTGCAAGCGGGAAGGCAGTGTTGTTGCTCGGCATTTTTATCCATTATTTTATTTCTTTCCTGTTTACACTATTTTATTTCCTGGTTTATCCCGCAGTTAAAAAAGTTTCACCAAACAAATTTCTGAATGGCTTTTTATATGCGCTGTTTGCTCAGTCTGTTATGACTTTCATTGTTATGCCGCTGACCGCATTTCCGAAAAAGCCTTTTGTGTTTACATTCGATACGGTAATAGGCATTTTAATATTCACGGTTGTATTCGGTTTGCCTATATCAATCATGACGGATAAGTATTACCGAAAAAAGGAATTGAAATTGTCTGAAGCAACCGTTAATTAATAATGTTTTATATGCGCTTGTACCTGGCGCAAGTATGGGTAGCGATGGATTGTGCTGTTGGTGCTTGTGCTTATATTCTATTTAAATGATTGCAGGCAAAGCACAAGTAGCTACGCTCAAAAGCTATACGACTTATACTTGCGCCAGCACAGAGAGAACGTTTAGCACATTGTCCGCCTGGGCGAGACGATGCCGGGCACTGAAAAATGTGTATCTATACCAACATAAATATTTTGCCTGCTAAAATCAGGAGTCATCCTTTTATTTTGTGTTTGCATGGCTTTAAGTTTTAGAAAATAATATAGCCAATAATATAATGTCCTGATTTTTTTAGAACATCAAACCATTTGTAAACTGCGTTATATCCATTAGTGATTTTAAATAATGAAAGCCATCTTGCGCAAGTGAACGTTATAAAATAAACACCATCTTTTTCAGGTATTGTTTTTCTTACGGGCATTGCGTTAAGTTAAATACTTTCTCTCATTGAAGACGCAAAATCCCTTGGCTTGCACACAACGGCTTTGCAAGGAGACTGTGCGGAGAAGGGAAATATTATTTCTATTATCTCTATCTTAACGCCAAATTATTTGTAAGAATGGCTGTACTCGGCATTGATCTTGGCGGAACAAAACTTTCTCTTGCTGTTTTTTCTGAAGATGGAAAAATTTTGCAGAAAGAAACTATGGCGCTTAATCATCGTGAAGGAAAACAAGTTGCAGAATTAATTCAATCTGAAATAAAAAAATTATTGGTTCAGCAAAACGCAACAGAAAATAAAATAGAATCTATAGGTATTGCAGTGCCCGGCATCAGTCACAATAAAACAGGCACTGTTTGGGCGCCTAACATTCCTGGCTGGGATGATTATCCATTATTGCAGGAAATAAAACAAATAAGCAATAATATTCCTGTAACCATTGACAGCGATCGCGCCTGTTATATACTTGGCGAATTATGGCAGGGAAATGCCAAAGGCTGTAGTGATGCCATTTATATGGCGGTGGGAACGGGCATTGGCTCAGGTATATTAACCGAAGGAAAAATTTTGCGCGGCGCACATGATATAGCAGGGGCAATTGGATGGATGGCATTAAATAAACCGTTTGATGATAAATATATTTCGTGCGGCTGTTTTGAACACCATGCATCAGGAGAAGGATTGGCAAAAGTTGCAAAAGAATTTTTGAAAAAAGATATAAGCTATACCGGCGAATTATTAAACACACCGATTAATGAAATAACTGCTAAAAATATTTTTGCCGCTTATGAAAATAACGACGCAATTGCAATGGCAGTTATAAAACAGGCAATTGAATTTTGGGGGATGGCTGTTGCAAATCTTGTAAGCATTTTCAATCCGCAAAAAATAATTTTAGGCGGCGGCGTATTTGGTGAGGCTATAAAATTTATTCCGCAAATTATAAATGAAGCAATAAAGTGGGCACAACCCATCAGTATAAAAAAAGTAAGCATCGAAGTTTCTGCTTTAGGCAATAATGCCGGGTTAGTTGGCGCCGCATTTATTGCGCTGCAAAATATTCAACCAAAATAAATTATTGAACATTGTATATTGCCTTTATCTAAAACTGCGATGCTGATTTTAAAAGACATTTGAACATTAATTTTTTTCATGTATAAAAAAAATCTTGTCTTTTTAGCTGCCTGCCTGGGTATGCTGTTATTTGGCATTAGTCTTATCACGCTGGGCTCTGTAGCCACTGACCTTAAAACAAAATTTTCACTAAATGGTATTGCATCAGGCACACTGTTTTCCATATTGCCTTTTGGCATTTTAGGCGGTTCATTTTTATTTGGACCAGTTTGCGATAGGTATGGTTATAAGTTATTGTTGATTCTTGCATGCATCGCCATGTTTGCCGGTTTTGAAGGAATCGCGTTTGCTGCTTCACTGGGAATTTTAAAATGCTGTGTTTTTATTTTCGGCGTTGGTAGCGGCATTATTAATGGTGCAACCAATGCGGTGGTTGCTGATATCAGCACAAAAAATAAAGGCGCCAATCTAAGTTTATTAGGTGTATTTTTTTGCATAGGTGCATTGGGCATGCCGCTTTTGCTGGGTATGGTTGCACGTACATTTAATTCTTTTGAAGTAATTGCTGCAGTAGGTTGGCTCACGCTTGCTGTTGGATTATTTTATACGTTTATACAGTTTCCGCCGGCAAAACAGCAACAGGGAATTACTATTAAAAAACGGGATGGTCTTTTTAGCCCGCTTCTTTTGTTAATTGCATTTTTTCTTTTTTGTCAAAGCAGTCTTGAAGCAATCGTTAATAACTGGGCAACTACTTTTTTAGTTGAACGCGGTACGATGACGGAAAGCAATGCATTGTATGCCTTATCGCTGCACATAGCTGGAATGACGGTGATGCGGTTACTTACTGGAAGTGTTTTCAGAAATGTACCACTTTCTAAAATGATGTGGATTGGATTGTTTTTATTGCTGACAGGGTTTTTGTTTTTACAGGTTGGAAAAACACCAGCATTTGCTATAGCCGGACTTATTTTAACGGGTGCAGGCCTGGCAGAAGGATTCCCCATAATGCTTGCTTATACAGGAGAAAAATTCGCAGCACTTTCAGCCACAGCATTTAGCTTTGTTTTTGTGGTTGCATTAATTGGGAATATGCTGATTAATTATTTTATGGGATGGATTGTACATCGTTATGGAGTGGAGCATCTTACTACCATTTCTTTTGCAGAAACGGGTGTGATGATAGTGTTGTTTTATTTTATTTTTATGAAAGTGAAATCGAAAAAGATATAAGGAATAAATTTTTTCTATTGCCTGAAGTGATTTAAAAATTATGTTTAATTCTAAAATAAATCAAAAATTATGTTAGCAAAACAATGGCTGAATAATGTTCGTGACATTATGAGCGAGATTGAAGAAACACAAATGGAAAATATGCGTAAGGCCGCAGAGGTAATGGCCGACAGTATTGAATGCGGGCGCTGGGTGCACACTTTCGGCTGCGGACATGCCACATTGCCGATAGAAGAAATGTATCCGCGTATTGGCGGTTTTGTCGGCTTTCATCCGATGATAGAATTACCGCTTAGTTTTTTTACACA
>JAEWJV010000253.1 GCA_023386395.1 Bacteroidota bacterium | reverse complement strand
CAGTAATTATATCGATTCTTCATGGAACCTGGGTTTATATGCTTCTCTGTTACCACCATCATGGAAAAATTATAATAACATATATGAAAGTTTTTATGCCGGGCAAATGGGGCGAAACGCCATTATTATGCACGGCACCACCATCGATCCCGAGTTTTATAAAGACCAGCCCTATTATCCGCAAACACCATCAATGGGCTGCCTGTGCAGTTTTGAAGACTGGAGTGAAGACGGTTACAGAACTGTAAGCAATCAGCAGAAAATTGTAAATGCCATCAACAATATCGGGATCAGCGAAGGATATGTTGTGGTAATTGATATAGATAATAAAAGATCAAAAGTTGATATAAGCGAGGTGCTGCCGTTGCTGAAATAGCGGAGCAAACAACACCTACCTTGCATAAAAGCGGAACATGCCATTATTGATTTTGGCTTTGACTGTTCGTCCACCGCCGTACAAAAAGGTGTTCATTATCGAACACCTTTTTCAGTTTAGACAATCCTAAATTATTAAAACACAATCCCTTATGCCCTTGGCATTTACGTTGCAAACTTCGTAAGCAATTATTGCTATGTGTTATAGCGATAAAAGTTCTGTAACCAAACCGAATGTCTCATGTTTAAAACTTACCTCAAAACGGCGTGGCGTAATGTAATGAAGAGCAAGATGTTTTCATTCATCAACATCATTGGGTTATCGGTAGGGCTTACCTGCTGTATAATGATAACATTGTATGTTTTAAACGAAACAAGTTATGATAAGTATCAGAAAAATGCTGATAACATTTACCAGGTTGGCAGCGAATTTATAGGCCTTGGGAATTTTAAGAAAATGCCGAATACGCCGGCTGCATTAGGAGAAACTATGAAAAATGTTTTTCCTGAAATAGAGCAAACCACCAGAATTGCAAGGCTGTTTGGCGAAGACAAAACATTGCTGCAATACAATGAAGGCAGCGGCAATGTGAAATCTTTTTATGAAACCAAAGGTTACCTCGCAGATTCAACTTTCTTCAGCATGTTCACTTATGATTTTGTTGAAGGGCAGCCGCAATCTGCATTAGATAATCCCAATACAGTTGTATTATCAGAAGATGTTGCCAGGAAATTATTTGGCGGTCAGCCGGCTTTAAATAAAGTTGTGCATATAAGCAGCAGCACTAACGGCGATCATGATTTTATAGTTACAGGTGTTTTTAAACCTATTAATAAACCTTCGCATATTGATGGCAGGTTTTTTATGAGTATGATGGGCGGCACTATGGAAGAAAGAATAAAAAGCCAGGGGCCCAACCTTGCAACAAATAACTACTTCTTTACTTACCTGCAGTTAAAACCCAGCGCTAATATTACCAATCTTGAAGCTAAATTCCCTGCGTTTATTGATAAGTATGCGGGCAACGATTTAAAGGCTGTTGGCTTTTCAAAAAAGCAATTCCTGGTGCCTCTTAAGCAAATCCATTTGGATGAAGATGTGAAGAACAATGTTTCGCCCGGTGGCAGCGTAACGTATTTATACATTCTTGGTTCCATTGCGTTGTTTACTTTATTAATTGCCTGCATTAATTTCATGAACCTTGCTACAGCGCAATCTGCCAAGCGTTCAGCGGAAGTAGGTATCAGAAAAGTATTAGGCGCACAAAAAAAATTGCTGGTAACCCAATTTCTTGGCGAAGCTATTTTAATGAGCATTGCTGCTTTGCTGCTGGCACTTGCATTTACAAAATTGCTATTGCCTTTGTTTAACGAAGTTTCAGGCAAACAGCTCTCTTTGTCATTTATAGATAATATTGGCCTCATTGCAGCGTTTGCTGCATTAGCTGTAATTACCGGGTTGATAGCGGGCAGTTATCCTGCATTTTATCTTTCTTCCTTCAACCCGGCAAAGGTTTTAAAAGGCAAGTTCTCCAATTCACTTTCTGCTATTACGCTGCGTAAGGCCCTGGTGGTTTTTCAGTTTATCATTTCTGTTGTATTGATTGTGGCATCTGTTGTTATCAACAATCAAATGAAGTTCCTGCGTTCCGCCGATCTTGGGTTTGAACAAAACCAGCAGGTTGTAATTCCATTGCGCAGCGGCCATGCAAAAGAAATGTACAGCGCGCTGAAGAATGAACTATTAAAGCAATCATATGTGAGCAATGTTGGCGCATCGTTGTATTATCCCGGCATTTCAAATGTGGCAGATAATATTTTCTTTAAAGACGGCCAGGATATGCAACAGGGCAAGGATGTAAAAATGAATTATATTGATACGCGTTTTCTGCAAACACTCGGTATTAAACCGCTTGCCGGCAGGACGTTTTCAGATGATTATTACGCGCAGGATACCACCAGTGGCGCTGTTGTGCTGAATGAAAGTTCTTTAAAGTCTTTAGGTTTTACCAATGCGCAGCAAGCCGTTAACCAAAAGCTGCATTCCACTTTTAATGGCACTACTTATAATTTCAATATTGTAGGTGTAGTTAAAGATTTTCATTACGAAGACCTTCACCTGCCCATCGGGCCATTCGGTTTTATGTTGAATATACCGCCGCAGTTTAATTATGCCATTGTGCATATTAAATCAAATGATATGGTGGCGGCTTTAAAAGCTGTTCAAAATACATGGCACAGCCTTAACGCATCAGACCCTTTTGATTATAGTTTTCTTGACAAGGATTTCCAGGAAAATTATGATGCAGAAAACAAGCTGTCGGCCATTGTGGGCGACTTTACCATCACCGCTATTCTTATTTCATGCCTCGGATTATTTGGCCTCGCCACTTTTAGTGCAGAACAGCGCATAAAAGAAATTGGGGTGCGCAAAGTATTGGGGGCAAGTGTATCCAGCATTGTAGCATTACTTTCTACCGATTTTTTAAAGCTTGTTGGCATCGCCATTATTATAGCATCGCCGCTGGCATGGCTTATCATGAAGAAATGGCTGCAAAGTTTTGCTTACCGCACACATATAAGCTGGACGGTATTTTTAATAACCGCATTGGTTGCATTGCTGATTGCTTTATTAACTATCAGTGTGCAGGCAATAAGAGCGGCCGTTGCTAACCCGGTGAAAAGTTTGAGAACCGAATAATGGGTGAATGAATGTTTTTTAAGGGCCTGATTTTTAAAAATATTCAATAATCAATGTTCAATATTCAACAATCGCCCTGCGGAGGTTTACAATGAAATACTGTGTATTGGTTATTGAGCGTTAAACCAAAGGTTTTCAGCTTTCACATAAGAATTGATATTGTATGTTTAAAAACTATCTTTTAACTGCTTGGCGAAATATAAAAAAGAACAAAGGCTTCTTTGCACTGAATTTTATTGGCCTCTATATAAGTGTGGTTGCATGCATATTGATTGGTTTGATCATGCTGCATGAAACAAGTTTTGATAAATCAGCAGGTAACGATACAAACATTTACCGCATTGTAAAAGCAGTGGAAAGGCCAACGGGTAAAACCTATACTCCTATCACGCCATATCCGCTGGCAACGGCATTGCGGGCTACCCTGCCGGATGAAAAACTTATTTCCCAGATACATTTTCAAAGTGATGTGCCTGTTTTTTTTGATAACAAAAAATTGCGGGAAACAAATATTGTTTTTGCCGATTCTGTCTTCCCCAAACTTTTCCCCTTAACGGTACAACAAGGCGATATAAAAAGATCACTTACAGAACCGGGCTTTGCCATTCTTACAGAAGAAGCAGCGCATAAATTTTTTGGTAATGAAAACCCTGTTGGTAAGCGTATAAAAATTTTAAATCTTGTTGACCTGCAGGTAGCTGCTGTAATTGCCAATGCGCCGTCCAATACGCATCTTCCTTATAACATGATTGTTTCCTACAAATCATTGCGGCCTGAATTTATTGGCGGGTTTCCAATAGATCAGTGGGGTTTAAGCGCTTCGGGGTTTACTTATATAGCATTATCCAATAAAAATAAAATAAGCCAGGTACAGCACGCTCTTATCAATATCGCCGGCGATCATCTTAACAAGGATAACGACGGCACCATTACTGCCTTCAGCCTGCAGCCATTGCCCGATATTCATTTCAATCAATTGTATGCTAACGGCAACCCTTCCTATACTATTAATTATAGCTATCTGTATCTGATCGGCGCTATTGGTTTGTTTCTCATTTTATCTGCCTGTATTAATTATACAAACCTTTCAACAGCACTTGCTATAAAAAAATCAAAAGAAGTGGGCGTGCGTAAAACCATGGGCGCAACAAGGCAGCATCTCATCAGGCAGTTTTTATCAGAAACTTTTTTGCTTACTGCTTTTGTATTTATTGTTGCTGCTTTATCCATTAATTTATTTCTGCCGCCGCTAAATAAATTCCTTGATAAAAATATCCCGCTTCATTGGCTACATATAAAAAGTGCTTTGCTTTTGGCGGGCTTATGGATTACGGTTTCATTGTTGTCTGGTTTATATCCTGCATTTGTTTTATCAGGCTTTAATCCTATTGCTGCTTTAAAGAATAAAACCATAACGCCAAAAACTTCTGTTGTTACATTAAGAAGAAGTCTTGTTGTGTTCCAGTTTTTAACGGCCCAGGTTTTAATTATCGGCGCTTTGGTGGTGGCAAAACAAATGAATTTTATACAATCCCAGCCGCTGGGTTTTATAACGAATAATGTGGTGGATGTAAGCCTTCCGGAAAATAAGCCGCAACAACTGCAATTACTGAAAGATAAGCTGGCCGCCATACCGGGCATAAGCAACGTTAGCCTTTCACTTGGCGCGCCAATAGCAGATAACAGTGCCTCTACCAGTTTTAATGTTAAAGAAAAGTATGCTTCTGAAAAGATTGATGTGGAAGTAAAAGCTTCGGACAAAAATTATTTAAAAACCTATAACCTGCAACTAATGGCAGGCCGCTGGATTGATGATAATGATGAACGAAATATTGATGCTTCAATTCCGGATTCCTTAAAGCGCTATGCTTTTGTGTTGAATGAAAAAGCTGTAAAGGCGCTTGGTTTTGCTTCTCCTGAAAAAGCGATAGGCAAGTATATAACCTTTGGCATGTATGATATAACAGCGCCGGTAATTGGCGTGGTAAAAGATTATAATACAACATCGCTGCACGATGCTGTGGCGCCGGTAATAATGGTTGACTTTCCTTTCTTTTATTATAACGCCGGTATAAAATTAAATAAAAGGTATTCGGCTGCTACGTTAGCTGCTATTGAAAAAGCCTGGACATCTGTATATCCCGATCAATTGTTTGAAACCAGTTTTTTAGATCAGCATATTGCTTCTTTATATAAAAATGAAAAACGCACACAGCAGCTATTTAATCTTTTCACGTTCCTGTCTGTTGTAATTAATATACTCGGCCTTGTGGGTTTGCTGTCTTTCATGATAGAACAAAAAACCAAAGAGATTGGTATTCGCAAAGTACTGGGCGCTTCCATAAAAGACATATCTTTTATATTATCTAAAGATTTCCTGAAACTTATCCTGGTAGCGTTTTTTATTGCCTCACCTGTAGCATGGCTGTTAATGAACAAATGGCTGGAGGATTTTGCTTACAGGACATCTATAAGCTGGTGGGTTTTTGCAGTAGCTGTTCTGGCTGCACTTGGGGTAACCATTATTGCGGTTGGCTTTCAAACCATCAAAGCGGCTTTGGCTAATCCTGTAAAGAGTTTAAAAACGGAATGATGTGGGTGAATGGTGAACAATGAATGAGTGAAGAGAAGAAAGTTAATTAAATAATGAGCGGTTAAAAGCTCACAGCTAAAAATCAACTTATAAAATCAACCACAATAATGAAAAAGATTATTTTAAGCTTACTGCTATGCTGCGCATCTCTCATGTTTACACAGGCGCAGAACAATGAAGTTTCTTATTCGAAACTGAATAATGTCTTTAACTTAAAAGTAAAGAACAGCGCTGAAAAATTAACGCTCATCATTAAGGGCGATGTGAGGCTGGGCAATGATGATAAAAGTATTACGTCAATATCTGATGAAGGCTCCATCTATTATCGCAAAAAAGACCGGTCGCTTGAAGTGGAAGATGATGGCAAAGGCAATCTTATTTATACTATTAATGGCAATAAAGTATCAACGCTGCCTGCAGAAGATAAAGCGCTTGTTGAAGATTGCGTGCAGTTTCTGATTGATTATGGTGTGGATGCAGATAACCGCGTGCAAAGAATATTTGCACAAAAGGGCACCTCGGGCGTATTGAATGAAGTAGAACGCTTTAAAAGCGATTATGTAAAAGAGATGTATCTCTCTTACCTGCTAAAAAATCAAAAGCTTTCGAAAGATGAAATGGTTACACTTCTCAATAAGACCAATCAGTATCTCAGCAGCGATTATTACAAAGCTGAATTATTGAATGGTGTGATGACTTCTTTTCTTGCTGATGAAGCCACATCCAACGCTTACCTGCAAACTGTAAACAGCATTTCTTCTGATTACTATCAAAGTGAAACCGTAAAAAAATTACTCAATACTTCACTTAATGAAAAACAATATCAACAGGTAATGGTAATAGTAAGCAATATGAAATCTGATTATTACCAGGCTGAAGTGGTAAAAAAACTTTTAAGCAATAACGATGTTTCTGATGCAAGGTTTGCGGAATTGATGAAGATAGCCGGCGGTATGAAGAGTGATTATTACAAAGCAGAAATCATCAGCGCATTGCTGAAAAATAAATCGCTTAATAAAGACCGGTACGCACAAACGATAGCTGCAGCACAAAGTATAAAGAGCGATTACTATCAATATAACATACTCTCCGGGCTGATAGATGAAAACATTACAGATGAAGGGGCTTAGACCACATTGATACAATATGCAGGAAAGATAGGTTCTGATTATTACCAGGCTCAGATGCTGATGAAGATTGCTGATAAAATGCCCGACAACGAAACCTTGAAAAAGCAACTTGGCGATGCGGCTAAAAATATAAAGTCTGATTATTATTATGGACAGGTAATGCGTTCGCTCGGCAGGAAAGCCGCATGAACCGAGACCAGGATGGATAAATAATTTGCAGGATAATACGAAGCTTAACGCCTGCCGCTAAATACATCAAACACCAAATATGTTTAAAAACTATTTCAAAACTGCGTGGCGTAATTTATGGAAGCGCAAAACGTATTCCATCATAAATATCATTGGCCTTGCCATTGGCATGGCCGCCTGCATTATTATAATGACGTTTGTTTTGTACGAAAAAAGCTTTGATAGTTTTCACACAAAAAATATTTACCGGTTAAACGAGGTGCAGAAGTTTGAAGGCATGGTGTCTTCACAAAAAGTGGCGCTGTCTATGTTCCCCATGGGGCCAACATTGAAAAATGAATTTCCCGAAATTCAAAATTATACAAGGGTTAGCTGGAGGAGAAAAATGCAGGTGCGCAACGGCGATAAGCGTGTTTATCTTGACCAGGGATTATTAGCCGATTCTACCTTTCTTCAAATGTTTGATTTCAGGTTGCTGAATGGTAACCGGCAAACAGTTTTGCAAAAACCAAATTCAGTAATTATAACAAAAGCCACAGCAGATAAATTATTCGGCAATGAAAATGTTATAGGCAAAACCATAACTTATTATGGGGACGATACTATTAATTTTCTCATAACCGGTGTTTTGGATAATGTGCCGCAGAACTCTCAAATGCAGTTTGATGCTTTGATCTCATTCAGCACTGTTTACAGCAGGAACCCGCAGATGATGAATAACTGGGGCGGCAACTGGCTTGATACTTATCTTGAACTTACACCTAATTCCAATGCTGCTGCATTGGAAAAAAAGTTTCCTGCCTATCTTAAAAAATACATGGCAGAAGATGATCGCTGGAAAAACTATGAATTGTTTTTATTGCCTTTAAAAGATGTGCATTCAAAGGCCGGCGACATCGGGCTTGATTATTTGAACTATCAAAAATTTGATAACAATTATACCAATACTTTCTTCATCATCGCATTAATTGTTTTACTCATTGCCTGCATCAATTTCATGAACCTTTCCACAGCCAGATCAGCAGAGCGTGCAAGGGAAGTAGGCATACGTAAATCTGTGGGCGCCTTTCGCTGGCAGTTAAGTTTGCAGTTCATCAGTGAATCGGTTATTTTATCATTCATCGCAATGGCGCTGGCAATAGGGCTTGTTGAACTTTGCCTTCCGTTCGTTAATAATTTAAGCCAGCGCAATTTGCAATTGCCGTTGTTCAACAATCCGCTTTTATTACTTACGATTATTGCGGGCACAATTATTATAGGCATCTTATCAGGCCTATATCCTGCGGCTTATCTTTCTGCATTTCAGCCGGTGAAGGTTTTAAAAGGTTCTGTTCAAACGGGAAGAAATAAATCGTTCCTGCGCAATACATTGGTGGTTGCACAGTTTGCCAGCGCTATCTTTCTAATGATATCAACAGTATTTGCCGTGCGCCAGTTAAACTACATGCAACAGCGTGATCCCGGTTTTAATAAAGACCAGGTGGTAACAGTTCCGTTAGATAATTTCAGTTATACAAAATATGATGTTTTAAAACAGGACCTGCTTTCAAATTCCTTAATAACCGGCGTTTCCGGCGCACAGGATGAACTGGGCAGCCACCTCGATCAATCCGGGATACAGTTCCAGGGCGACGGGCCTTTGCGCCAGTTAACAGGAACGCGGCTGATTGTAGACCCGGATTATTTAACGCTCTATAAAATTCCATTGACCGCCGGTAAAAATTTTTCAAGAGAACCCTCGGCAAACGGAAGGGAATACATCATCAATGAAGCAATGGCCAAAGAGTTGCTGAAAGATAATAAAGGCAAGAACATGCAATGGCTGCTGGGCCGCAATTTCGGTTTTGATTCATCGGGTACTATTGTTGGCATTGCAAAAGATTTCAATTTTAATTCGCTGCACTATAAAATTGAAACCATGTTTTTGTTCAACCAGAAAGACTGGGGTTTCAGTAATATGTCAGTAAAAATAAATGGCAGCAAGGCAAAAGATGCTGTTGCATTTATTCAGTCTGTATGGCAAAAAAATTGCCCCGACAGCCCTTTTGAATATCATTTCCTTGATGAGCATTTTGAAGATGTCTATCGCGCCGATGCGCAGGTAAGCACTATTGTTGGTATACTGGCAGGCATTGCTATTATCATTTCCTGTTTGGGTTTATTCGGGCTTGCTTCTTATGCCGCAGAACGCAGGATAAAAGAAGTGGGTATAAGAAAAGTATTGGGCGCATCGGTTAATAATATTGTTGGCATGCTTTCAAAAGATTTTTTAAAATATGTATTAATAGCAGCATTAATTGCCTGGCCGCTGGCTTGGTTCAGCGTATACAAATGGCTGCAGGATTATGCTTACCGTGTTGCCATAAGCTGGTGGATATTTTTATTGGCTGTGGTGGTGGCTATGCTGATAGCCTTTTTCACCATCAGCTTCCAGGCTTTAAAAGCCGCGGTGGCCAACCCGGTGAAGAGCTTGAGAACGGAATGATGAAGGTGAATAGTCAATACTGAATGGTTTGATGAATAACGAATAATCAGCAATGAATGATAAATTAAGTAATGTGAAGTTAGAAGCTCGTGGCTTAAAGCTTAGATTCTGCCCTTGCAATAAATTAAATCAATTACTATGTTTAAAAACCATTTAAAAATCGCATGGCGCAACGTAGTAAAGAATAAAACATATTCCATTATTAATATTCTTGGATTGGCAACCGGCATGGCTGTGGCAATAATTATCGGATTATGGATTTATGATGAAGTTTCTGCCAATAAGAATTTTAAAAACTACGATACCATTTACCAGGTTATGATGCACCAGACCTTTGATGGATCTCGCGGCACACAACGAGCTCTTCCTTACCCGCTAGCTGAAGAACTTAAAAATAAGTTTCCCGATTTTAAAGCTGTGGCCATGTGCGATTGGGGGCAAAATCATTCATTGGTTTATGGTGAAAAAAGGATAAGCAAATTCGGGCATTTTATTGGTGAAGAAGCTGTTTCCATGTTTTCATTAAACATACTTGACGGAAGTAAAAATCCTTTACATGATCCTTATTCAATTGTATTAACAAAAGAAACTGCCGGTATACTTTTTGGCAGCACCAATCCCATTGGTAAAACTATAAAACTCGATAATCAAACCGATTTAAAAGTAACAGCAGTTGTAGATAAAGAACCAAAAAACAGTTCGCTCAGTTTTGATTATTTAATTCCTTTTCAATTAGAGGAAACCCTTTATCCATGGATAAAACAATATCATAAAACAAACTGGGCAAATAATTCATGGCAGGTATTTGTGCAACTATTTAACAATGCTGATCCGCAAAGCGTAAATGCAAAAATTAAAAATGATGTGCTTTCTCATTTTACAGATGAGAATACATTGAAACATATTAAACCCGAGCTGTTTATTCATCCAATGTCGAAATGGAGATTATACAGCGATTTTGATAACGGTATAAACACTGGTGGGTTTATAAAATATGTGCGGATGTTTGGCATTTTGGGCCTTATCGTTTTACTGATTGCGTGCATCAACTTCATGAACTTAAGCACTGCACGTTCTGAAAAAAGAGCGAAAGAAGTTGGTGTTCGAAAGGCTGTTGGTTCCGGCAGAAAACAACTCATCAATCAATTCTTAAATGAGTCGCTGTTAATGTCTGCATTTGCATTCATATTAGCGCTTGGCATGGTAGCGCTGGCTTTACCTTATTTCAATAAGCTCACCGATAAAGAAATGAGTTTGCAAATGGCTAATCCGGTTTTTTGGTTAATCATGATTTTGTTTACCATTATTACAGGGTTGCTTGCAGGCAGTTATCCCGCTTTTTATCTTTCTTCTTTCAATCCCGTTCGTGTACTGAAAGGAAATTTAAAAGCAGGCAGAAGCAGTTCATTGCCCCGTAAAATATTAGTGGTTATTCAATTTGCAAGTTCAGTGATATTGATGATAGGAACGGTCATCGTTTACCAGCAAATACAATATGGAAAAAACAGACCTATCGGTTTTAATAATAAAGGATTGATTTCTGTAGATTGGTCTGATGATATTGCAAAACATTTTGATGCGCTTCAGCAAGAGTTGTTAAGTTCCGGCGCAGCCATTTCGATATGTCAAAGCAATTCATC